>NZ_JBUZVP010000013.1:0-205367 GCF_055409485.1 Pseudomonas sp. A125 | reverse complement strand
GTGTGTAGAGGACTTTCACCTCCAAGTCACCAGCGTGGCCACCACAGCCAAGCTGGTTGCGCTTGCGCGCAACGCGCCATGCCTGGCGCACATAAAAAAAGCCGCAACCTGATCAGGTTGCGGCCGGGCGGATCGGGACAGTGGCTAGTAGACCTTGCTAAACCTCATGCAGGATTCTCGACAGGTTGCGATACAGCTCCGGGCGCGCGAACTTGAACCACCAGGCCGTGAGCAACCCAATCACTCCCACGCCCAGCATGCCCAATGGGATGGCCTCGTTAAACACCGATTCCCCGCCGGTCAAAAGCGGCATATTCATGACGATCACCGTCAGGCCACCGGCCAGCGCGATCGCGCTCGCCAGCGGGGCGATCAAGCGTTGCCACAGGTTGGTGCCGTGAGGCTCGCGATGGAAAAAACGCATCACCGAAAGCGAAGTGAGCAACTGCACGGCCACAATGCCAATCGTTGCCGGTGCACTGCCGATGGGCAGCACCTGCGTCATCGGGTCCACATGGAACGCACCGAACACGGCCAGCAAGACCACGCTGAAAAGCGTTTGGCACGTACTCGCCATGTAAGGCGTTTGATGAACCTCATGGGTGCGTGCAAACCGGTGCCACAAAATGCCTTCGCGACCCATTGCATACAGGTACCGTGACAACGAGTTGTGAAAGCTCAACAACACCGCGAACAGGCTGGTAATCAGCAGGATATTCATCGCATCGGCCAAACCCGGCCCGACCAACTTGGTCGCCAGCGCAAACCAGATGCCACCGGCGTCCTGGGTCACACCTGCAACGATGTCATCCGGACCTACCGCCACCACCAGAAGCCAGGACGAGACCGCGAAGAACCCCATGATGATCAACAACGCCAAGTACGTTGCTCGCGGCAACGTTTTAGCCGGGTCGCGAGCTTCTTCGGCATAGATAGCCGTGGTTTCGAACCCCATGAACGCCGCGCCGACAAACACCAGCGCTGCCCCAAACCCGGGCACAAACACATTGCTTGGCTTGAACGAAGCAACGCTGAAACCAGACGGCCCTCCTGCGTGGTAAACCACCGCAGCGTCGAAGACCACGATCACGGCCATCTCGGCCAACATCAACAGCCCCAGGAAGCGGCCGTTGAACTCCACGTTGCGCGTACCAAAAAACTGTACCACCACGGCGATCACGATCGACACCGCCCACCAGGGCACGGTCAGCCCCAGGTTAGACAACGACTGCGCGCTGAAGAACCCTATCAGGCCATAACAGGCGACCTGCATCCCGGCGTACGCCACGATGGCC
Organism: Pseudomonas sp. A125; assembly: GCF_055409485.1. Classification (NCBI taxonomy): domain Bacteria; kingdom Pseudomonadati; phylum Pseudomonadota; class Gammaproteobacteria; order Pseudomonadales; family Pseudomonadaceae; genus Pseudomonas; species Pseudomonas sp. A125. The sequence continues at coordinate 204,072 of NZ_JBUZVP010000013.1, read as the reverse complement.
AGGAACGCTGACGCCGTGCCCAACGGCCGGCCTAGCCCGGTCGAGACGTACGCATAAAACGCACCGGCATTGCGGATATGGCGCCCCATCGCGACAAAGCCGACGGCAAAGAGCAAGTAGACCAGGCCCACGACCAGGAACGTGCCGGGTATGCCAATGCCATTGCCCATCTGAATCGCCGTTGGAACCGCCCCGACAAGCCCCGTCAGTGGTCCGTTGGTTGCCAGTACAAAGAAAACGATACTCCACATGCCGACGGCGTTTTTTCTTAATGCGCCAGCGTTGGCATTTGACGACTCCATAACCGGACCCTCATCAAAACAATGGAAGAAGTGCTGCCAGGTGACAGTGCGCGCAAGCCTTCCCTGAGTCTTGTCCATGCTGGTACGGAACTTGTTTTTTTCTGCCATAACCCTACGTCAACCATGCCTTTGGCACTCATGGACGCATGGATGTCCGGGATAACAAAGAATACAGGGCGGCCCAGGCCCTAGCCTTCGTTTAGCACCGGGCCATATCGACCCGGCTGCCTAGACCCACTCGCCGTTTGCCGAGTGCCCTGTATATCGGTCCTGGAGAAACATCATCGTGATACGCCAACCCATGCACGTTACGCTGCTTTATCGGTCCATTTCTCTGACGCTTCTAGTGGGGTTGTCACCGCTGGCCAGTGCCCTTTCACTTTATGCAGATGACCAGACCCAGGTCGACGCCAAACTGCTGGCGGCCGCCGGAGCCTTTTCCAGCAGAGAGAATTACTCCCAATCCGGTACACGCTCCAAAGGCTCAAGCAGTTGGCAGGAGTCCGTCTTTCAGTATGGCTTGGATATCAAGCATTCGACCCTGGGTTTTGGCAACACGTATGGCTCGCTCAACTGGGTGTCTTCCGCAACCTACGGTGAAGGTGACCCCGCCGGTTGGACCAACGGTTCGGAGCGCACCACCAAGATCGAAGATGCCTACATGGGTTGGCGCTCGGCCGAACTGTTTCCTGCGCTGGGAACCGACGGCATCGATTTTTCCGTGGGCCGGCAGAACATTGTTATCGGTGACGGCTTCCTTGTATCGGGAGACGCATTGAATATGGGCAAAGAAATCGCCGACGGGCGCCAGAACCGGGGAGGCGCGTACTACCTGACCGCGCGCAAGGACTTCGACCAGACCGTGGTGCTGCGCCTGGGTGGCAAACAAGGCTGGCGCAGTGACTTGATGTGGTTGAAATCCGATAACCCTGCCCAGGCAAAACCTGAGGTTGCCGTGGGGACGCTTGAACACGTGGCCGAAAATGGCACCGTGGGCCTGACTTATCTGAAAGTGCTGGATACCGACAAGGCGCTTGCAGACCTTTTTTACCCCGAACGCAAGGGCATGAAGCAATACAGCGTCAGGGCCCAAGGCAATGCCGGCGTGCCCAACCTGTTTCTGTCGGGTGAGTACGCCAGGGAACAGAAGGACAGCGGCGATGAAAATGCCTGGTATCTGGAAGCTGGGGGGACATTCAGCGACCTGCCGCTCAAGCCGGTGGTCAACTACCGCTACAGCCGTTTCTCCGAAGGCTACGACCCGCTGTTCTATGGCAATGGTCGAGCGCTGGGCACCTGGTTCCAGGGTGAGGTCGCGTCCAACTACGCGGGGCCCTTCAACAGCAATACGCAGGTCCATCACGTGGGCATCAAAGTCGCCGCAACCCCTTCGGTCAACGTGGGCACACTGCTTTACGACTTCTCGTCGCTGGATCACAGCCGCCAGAACCTGAACGCCCGAGAGGCAGACCTGTACGCAGAGTGGACCATCAATCAACACTTCACCTTGTTGCCCTTGGTGGGGTTGTACAAACCCGAGAAAAGCGCCGCCAGTGGGGGTACCCAACTGGGCAGCAGTGACACCAACCTCTACGCACAAGTGATCCTGGCCGCCTCGTTCTAAAGCACCTTGACTCAAGTGCACGGAGGTACTTGGGTTGACAGGACGCACGCCGCTGCAAACCCGTGGCAGCCAATCAATTCGGTACCCTGACTGGTGCAGCCAACCCTTATCGCCGCCGCTATCGGTCCAGACATGAAAGATCTTCGTGCAAGCCATAATGACGCCTACGTGCTCGTCTACCAATTGCAGGGTTCAGCCTTCCTGAACATTGAGGGGCGCACCGTGCAACTTGAACACGGCGATATGGTGGTAGTGGACGCGGCAAAAACGTCGGGTTTCAGTTTCCTGAACGCACACCACCAAATCTGTATTTGCCTGCCGCGCGCGACCGTCGACACAATGTATTCAGCCGATTCCAGGTTGGTGGGCAGGAAGATTTGCGGCAAAACCCAGTTCGGGCAAATGGTCGGGGAGTTCGTGCACGAACTGTCCAGCGTGCTGAACAGCCCGAAAAACGAAGTGGAGGCCATGCACCGCGCGCTTCTGGCACTGCTCAAACCGTTGTTATCAACCTGACCTGTCGTCTACCGGTGCTGCCGTTGTGCCAAGCGATTAACCCGAGCCAAAGCAGCATCATCAGTGCGGTCGGTGCCAGCGCTGTCTTTGGCACAAACGGTGAAACAAAGCTGTAGGCAAACAACCAGCCCCCTGCTATGAAGCCGGTCAGCCTGATCGGCCAAATCGCCAGCAGCGATACATTGACGATCCAGATACCCGCAAAAATATGGCCACCCAACCGGATCGGCATGGCGATTTCACTCGGGACGTGGTTCAACGTCATGACCCCGACGGTCACGTCTACCACCAACCAGCCATAGCCGGCCGCCCTCGCCCACCCGGGCGCAGGAAGTCGGGGCACCAGCAGGAAGATTGCCAGGTGAAACAGGATGCCGGGGTAGTCCAGCCACCAACGATCCATGGGCCAGACATAGGAGGCGACCACCGGCGCAAACATAGCGATTGCGACAAGCGCGCAAGTACGGGCAGACGGCAGGGACATGCTCATTGCGCGGCCCATTTCAGAACGAATTCCGGGTAGCGCAACCCAACGATGGCATCCGGTGCAAAGGCTCGGTCCAGCTGCGACAACTCTTCGGGCGTGAACCTCACTTCCAGCGCGTTAAGGTTGTCGATGATGCGCGATGGGCGACTGATACCGGCCAGCGGCACGATATCGTCGCCACGCGATAGCACCCAGGCCATCGCCAGTTGCGCCGGCGTAAAGCCTTTGGATGTGGCCATCGCGTCGAGTACCTGAGCCGTGGCCATATTGCGAGTGTAGTGTTCACCGTGCATGCGCGGTGCCAAAAAACTCGAGCCGGCAGGCGGCTGCCCCTGCGGCAGGCTACCCCCCAGCATCCCCTCTGCCAGAATGCGGTAAGCCACAACGCCAATACCCAACTCGCGCGCAGTCGGAAGGATTTCCCGCTCGATAAAACGACTGGCCAGCGAGTACTCAATTTCCAGGGCGGTGACCGGATGCACGGCATGGGCACGGCGTAACAGGTCGGCTCCTACCTCCGATACACCCAGGTAACGCACCTTGCCGTCCTTGATCAGGTCGGCAATCGCCCCGATCGTCTCTTCATACGGCACGTCTGGATCGGCACGCCCTGGCTGGTACAGATCGATAACGTCCACGCCCAGCCGTTTCAATGAATAGGCGGCAAAGTTCTTGATGGAATTTGGACGGCCATCAAGCCCGATGATGCGGCCATTCGGGTCTACCTGGGCACCACATTTCACGCTCAAAAATGCGTCGTCGCGGCGCCCCCGCAGCGCCCGTCCCAGCAGCATCTCGCTTTGTCCGCTGCCATAAAAATCGCCAGTGTCCAGAAACGAAAAACCTGAATCGAGGGCCGATTGAATGGCTTTTACAGCCTGCTTCTCACGGTCGTCATCGCCCATGCGAAAGGCCATGCAGCCCATTCCAAGTGCTGACACTGCGGGCCCGTTTTTGCCCAATGTCCTCGTTGTCATTTCAGTCATTGCCAACACCCTTTTTCAAATACACTCACGCGTTGATTCAAATCATCCATGAGCATGGATTATCACAAGTTACATTTAATGTAGAATGTAAGTTTTAGGGCTGTCAACAGGAGTTGTGGGGAATGCCACGTACCGGGCTATCTGCCGAGGAAATAAAAACCCGGGCGACCGACGTCGCCCTGGCACGCATGCGGCTGCTAGGCGTAGACAAGGTTCGCATCACGGATGTTGCCAAGGAGTTGGGCGTGAGCCATGCGGCGCTTTATGCCCATTTCACAGACAAAGCTGCACTGCTGGATGCCGTCACGGAACGCTGGCTTTGCGAGATTGAGCAGGCACTCGCCGTCGTCGCGTCTGCCGGGGGCGACCCTGCGACCCGCATGCACCAATGGCTGGTCAGGCTCTATCAGATGAAACGCAAGCGCGCCCTGGACGATCCGGAACCGCATCGCGCGTTTGACGTAGCGGCGGCGCTGGATAAACCGTTTATAATTGCCCACCTCAATAACCTGCTTCGCCAGCTTGCCGGCCTGTTCAAGGAGGCTGGGGCAAAGTTCGATGGCGACGCAGACCTTAATGCCAGGCTGATCTACACCACCACTGCCGCCTATCACCATCCAACGCTTGTGGCCCAGACAGCGCACACAGATCATGAACCGATGCTGAGGCAAATCATCAAGCTGACGTTGCTGGGCATGCAACGCTCCACCGCGATGCCAAGCGGGCTCAACGCGCTGTAGATATGGCACGACACCGCCCGGAACCGGGACGACCCGCGTTCGGACTATCCCGTTTAAATACCCAGGAACTGAAATGCCCACGCTCACCTTACGCAACGCCACCCCAGCCGACGCCAACCGTTGCTACGAGATTGAAATCTCGGCCTACGAAGGCGACGAAGCCGCGACCCTGGAAAAGATCGCCACGCGCATTGCGCTGTACCCGCAAGGCTTTCTGATCCTGGAGGCGGATGGCGTTGTGGTGGGTTTCATCAACTGCGGTTGCGCCGATGAAGTGGTGATGTCGGATGAGGCCTTCAAGGAGTTGATCGGGCATTCAGCCGACGCGCCGAATGTGGTGATCATGTCGGTGGTGGTGGACCCGGCTCACCAGGGCAAGGGTTACTCGACGCGGTTGATGACGGAGTTTGTGCAGCGCATGCGAGCGATGGGCAAGAAGACCATTCACTTGATGTGCAAGGACCAGCATGTGCAACTGTATCAGCGCATGGGCTATCGCTATGTGCAGCCGTCGGCGTCGGACCATGGCGGGATGGCGTGGCATGAGATGGTGATGGCTCTTTAGTATTAGCTGCCTCAGTAAAAGGTCTTTGCCTATGCTCATCGGCCTGATGACGCCGCTTTGGGGTGTCGAGCCCTCTGCCGAGATGTTGAAGCCGGCCTAGCCTCCGGAGGGGCTTACCAACCGCCCGACGCACCACCGCCGCCGCTGGAACCGCCACCCCCCGACGAGCTGCTGCTGGAACCGGAACTCGAGCCGGACGAACGCGACCCCCCGCTCGAACCCGACCCCGACCCGTCGCTGATCCCGTGGGCAAAGATAAACAGCGCCGCGAACGAAGCGAAGGGAAACGCCAGCAGCCATCCTGTGGTGCCGTTGTCAATCAGCACCCCCGCCACTCCATACACCACAAAAACCGCCACCAGCCGCGCGACAAATCCGGCCTGGCTCTCTTGCCACATCCCTTTCATCACCAGGAACAAGCCAACGTACAGGCCCAGGATCAGCAGCCCGGCGAATGGATATGCCAGCCAGTGAATCATCGAAAGGTCACGCACGAAGTGGTCGGTCAGCAGCACCCCGGCGATATAAGTCAACATCCCCAGCACGGCATAAAACGCCGCCCGCGCCTGCCACAACGCGCCAAACGTGGCGCCGCCGATCAGCATGCACAGTGGCAGCAATAACAAGTAAACCGGCCAGTTTTTACCACCCGCCACCGCGACCAGCGCCACCGTGACCACGACCACCGCCATCAGGGCTCGGCGCCAAGGGAGTTTTTTGGCGCCCATCAAAACCCCGAAAACCCCGCCAAAAATAAACGCGATGAGCACCGCGTACGCTTCAGGCGGCAACCCGGCCTTGGCCACCTCGGGCAAGTTGCCGCCCTCCACCAACACGGTGAGGTCGTCCACCGCCTGCTGCACACCGCCCGCGTAGTCGCCCTGGCGAAACGCCGGGGTGATGTGTTCTTCAATAATCCGGTGGGCCAGCAGGTCGGTGACCACGCCTTCCAGGCCGTAACCGACTTCGATACGCACCTTGCGATCGTCCTTCGCCACTAGCAGCAGGATGCCGTCGTTGACGTCCTTGCGCCCCAGTTTCCAGGCGCGGAACAGTTGGTTGGCGAACTCCTCGATGCTCGCACCGCCGGTGCTCGGCAGCAGCATTACCGCCACCTGCGCGCCCTTGCGTTGTTCCAGGCCGGCGAGTTGCGTGGTCAGGCGCGACTTGGAGGCAGAGTCCAGGGTGTTGGTCAGGTCGATCACGCGCTGGTTCAGCGGGACCGTGACCAGATCGGGGGGCGCGATGTCATCGGCCTGCGCTGGCGAAAGCCATAGCCAACCCATCAACACGATGAGCAGCACACCCAGCGAGTGTCGCGTTGGAAATTTCAGCATGTCCGGATAACCACCCTGTTTGTCATGGCGCCTGCAAAAAGTGCTCGGCGATGCTGCCGTGAAATGTCGTTTGCACGGCGCCGGTCAGCACCACACCACCACTGCCGTCCCAGTGCACGGTCACCGTGCCGCCGTCGCATTGCACCTCGACCGTGTCATCCAGCAGCCCGCGACGAATCCCGTTGACCGCCGCGCCACAGCAGCACGAGCCCGAGCCTTGCGGGATGCGGCCGCCACGTTCCCAGATGCGCAGGCGGATATGGCCACGGTCGAGTACCTGCACGAAATGCACGTTGGTCTTGCTGGGGAACAGCGGGTTGGTTTCCAGCGTTGGCCCGATGGCGGCGATGTCGAGGGTGGCCAGATCCTCGACGAAGAACGTGCAGTGCGGGTTGCCCATGCTGCACGCCGCCGGATTGCCCTCCAGCGGCAAGCGTTCGGTGTCCATTGCCTGCGCCAGCGGAATGGCTTCCCAGCCCAATGACGGCGGCCCCATGTCCACCGACACCCGCTGCCCCGATTCGCGCACGCAAGTCAACAGGCCACGGTTGGTGCGCAGCACGATGCTCGCGGTGCCGGCTTCGCGCATCAACATGTCTGCAACCCCGCGGGTGGCGCTGCCGCAGGTGTCGAGCGGGGTGCCGTTGGGGTTCCAGAACTTGATGCGGGCGGCGGCATCAGCGCAATCGAGTACTACGGCCAATTGATTGAAGCCGATACCGCGATGGCGATCCCCCAGGCGGCGGGCGACTTGCGCGGTGATCGGGTCAGCCTGGCCGCGCCGGTCGATCACGATGAAGTCATCACCGTGGGCGTGCATCTTCACGAACTGCAAGGTCATGGGGCGTCCTGTTCTCGACCGGGCAACGCCGGCCAGGATAGAGGGCCGGCGGGTATTTCATCAAATACTCATCACGGCCATGGTAGCGTGTTTGCGCTCCGATCCGGTCAATCCAATCCTGAGAAACCGCATGCTACAACGCCCTTTTAAAACCGTGGCTCTGGCCGCACTACTCGCCTCGTTCGCCCACGCCGCCGTTGCCGCACCCCAAGCCCTGAGTGCCTGCCAGCCCGCCACCTCGAACCCGACTTCCAAGTCACTGCTGACCGCCGCCCAGCGCCACCTCGGCGACCAGCCCGGCGCCCTGCCCCATCTGCACACCGAAGGCACGTTGCCCAACCAAGGCATCCGCGAGCAAAGCATCGCCGCCGAGAAGGATTGGCCGGTGATGCGCGAGGCTGCCCTGGCCTGGCGCCTGAGCCGCGACACGCGCTACCTCAAGCAAGTGGATGACTACCTCAGCGCGTGGGCCAGCACCTACCAGCCGGACTTCAACCCGATCGACGAAACCAACCTCGATATGTTGATCAGCGCCTATAGCCTCACGGCCAATGACCTGCGCCCCCAGACCCGCGACGCCACCCGCGCGCTGCTGACCCATCTTGGCAATGGCTATATCGAGCGCATCAAACAGTTCCACGGCGAAAAGAAAGCCACCAACACCAATAACTGGCAGAGCCACCGCGTAAAACTGGTCACCGTGGCCGCCGCCGCGCTGGGCGACCGCGAGATGCTGGAGCAGGCCTTCCAGCTGTTCCGGCAACAGATCAACGACAACGTGCTGCCCGACGGCTCGGTGACCGACTTTAAGGACCGTGACGCCCTGCACTACGTGGTCTACGACCTGGAGCCGCTGGTTCAGGCGGCACTGGCGGCCAAGCCCTACGGCATTGGCGGCAACTGGCTGGACGTCACCGCGCCCCACGGCGGCTCGTTGAGCGAAGCACTGGACTGGCTCGCGCCGTATGCCAAAGGTCAGCGCAGCCACGAAGAGTTCGTGAACACCCACGTGCAGTTCGACAGGGACCGCGCCCGCGTCGGCGAGCCGGGCTACAGCGGCGAGTGGAACCCGAAAAGCAGCAATACGCTGTACTGGCTGGCGGCGCAGCTGGACGCGCGGTATTGGCCGGTGGCCGAACAGCTTGCGCCCAAGCCTTCGGACTGGATCAGCGCTTGCTATTTGAAGTAAGTCCAGCGGTAGACTGAGCCGACTCACCCATTCGAAGGATCGACGATGCTTATTGTGTTCAGCGGCCTGCCCGGCACCGGGAAGACCACGATTGCCAAGGCCCTTGCTGGCCAATCCGGCGCTGTGTACCTGCGCATCGATACCATCGAGCAGGCCATCCGCGATGCCGGGGTTCTGGCACAGGGCGTGGGCAGCAGCGGTTACCAGGTGGCCAATGCGCTGGCGTTGAGCAACCTTCTGCTGGGCCACACGGTTGTCGTTGATTGCGTTAACCCGGTGGCTGAAAGTCGTCAGGCGTGGAGCGACACCGCGCTACGCGCCGGTAAGCCGCTGGTGAATATCCGGGTGGTGTGCTCCGACCCACACGAACACCAACGCCGCGTGGAATCACGCACCAGCGATATCCCAGGGCTCACGCCGCCCGCCTGGCAGTCGGTCCTGGCCCATGAATATGAGCCGTGGCACGACGCGCCCTTTACCGTCGACACGGCACAACTGCCTCCCAATGAAGCCTTGGCGCTGATTACCCGCCGATTGGCCGGCCAGCACTGACCTCTTTTCCCCACCCTTGCGCAAATCATCCGTACCTGTAACTATCCATTTCAAATATAGGTAGGGGGGGTATGGTATGTCTCACGTAAAATCAGGCAAGGACGACTTGCTCAAGCGCGTCAAACGCATCGCCGGGCAGATCCAGGCTGTGGAGCGCGCGCTGGAATCAGACGATGACTGTGCCAAGACCCTGCACCTGGTGGCCGCCACACGGGGCGCAATCAATGGGCTGATGGATGAAATCATCGAAGATCACGCCCGTGAACACGTAGCCCATCCCGACTTGAGCGCTGAAGAACGCGCCAAGGGCGTCGATGAGTTACTCGAAGCCATCCGCCGCTACAGCAAATGAAGAGTTCATTGACATGAGCGCCGCCCACACCCACCCGCATATGTTCCTCGGCGCCTCACACGATGAGAACGCCAAGCGCACCTTATGGGTCGTCGCACTGACCGTTGTCATGATGGTCGGGGAAATTACCGCTGGCTACATCACCGGCTCTATGGCCCTGCTCGCAGACGGTTTCCACATGGCCACCCATGCCGGTGCGCTCGGCATCGCGGCGGCGGCCTACGCCTATGCCCGGCGCCATGCGGCGAGCACTCGCTACAGCTTTGGCACCGGCAAGGTCGGGGACCTGGGCGGGTTTGCTTCGGCGCTGGTGCTGGGGTTGGTGGCGATCGGCATTGGTGTCGAGTCGCTGATCCGCCTGCTGGAGCCGACCCAGGTCGACTTCGGCACTGCAACCCTGATCGCCATCGCAGGCTTGGCGGTCAACGTCGTCAGCGCCCTGCTGCTTTCCGGCAGCCATGGTCATCCTCATGAGCACGGGCATGATCACGGCCACAGCCATGGCCACGACAACAACCTGCGCTCGGCTTATGTTCATGTGCTGGCTGATGCGCTGACCTCCATCCTGGCCATCGCCGCCCTGCTGGCCGGGCGTTACCTGGGCTGGGTGTGGCTTGACCCGCTGATGGGGATTGTCGGGGCACTGGTGATTGCGCGCTGGGCCTGGACCTTGATGCGTGACACTTCGGGCGTGCTGCTGGACCGCACCGATGAGCATGTCGCCGAAGAAATTCGCGAGATCCTTGGTGCGTCAGGAGATGTGCGCATCACCGACCTGCACGTGTGGCAGGTCGGGCCCCAAGCGCGTGCGGCGATTGTGAGTGTATGGGGCAATGCCGACGTAACGGCCGAGATCATCCGCGAGCGGCTGGCACCAGTGCATGAGGTGACACACCTGACCGTGGAATACCGCAGTCTGCAAGGCGTCACGCCTTAGAGCGCACTCTCCATCGCCTTCATCAACACCGGGTCCCGCGCATAAATATCCGGCGAGTACAGCAACGCGCCCTTGCCATCGGCCTGCACCGTCCAGTACCCCAGCAACACCGGCACCGGGGTAGCAAGCCGGAACTCATGGGTGGTTTCCGTCGCCAACAGCTCCTCAGTACGGATCTTCTCCGCCGGGCTTACCAGCAAGTCGCGCAATTGCAGCGGCTGCTCAACCCTCACACACCCTGAACTGAAGGCTCGCGGCCCCTTGGAAAACAGCGGCTGGCTCGGCGTGTCGTGCAGGTACACCGAATACGGGTTGGGAAAGCGCAGCACGATCCGGCCCAGTGGGTTGCGCGGGCCGGCGCCCTGGCGCAGCAGGATGTTGCCGGGGTGCGACCAGTCGACCTGTTCCGGCGCCAGCGGGTTGCCTTGGCTGTCGAGCACTTGCAGGTTCTGTTGGCGCAGGTATTCGGGGTTCAGGCGGATCGCCGGCAGCTTGTCCTCGCGCATGATGGTGGGCGGGATGGTCCAGGTGGGGTTCAGGGTCAGCCGGGTGATGCGCGACTTCAGCAGCGGCGTCTGGCGGTCGGCACGGCCAACTTGCAGGCGGGTTTGCCACACGGGCACGCCGCCCTGGTAGAAGCTCAGTTGCGCCGCAGCCACGTTGACCAGTACGCCTTCAGGCTCCAGGTCCTGGGACAGCCAGCGAAACCGCTCAAGGTTGATGCGCAGTTGCTCGCGGCGAATCGCCGGGCTGATGTTCAGCTCGGTGACGGTACCGGGCCCGATCACGCCGTCGGCTTGCAGGGAATGGCTTTGCTGGAAGGTTTTGACCGCACTCACCAACTCGCCGCGGTATTGCGTACCGGAAGATGGGCCCGTGAGGTAGCCGCCATTGACCATGCGCCGCGCCAGTTGCGGCACACGCGAATCGTCCATGCCAGGACGCAACAACGGGCCGCTGGCTACCGCATCCCAATGCTGAAGCGGTTGCTGGCGCAAGGCGGCATAGGCGCTGCGCAGGCTGCGGTATAACGGCGCGTTTGGGCGGGCCTGGTCGAAGGCTTGGGCGATGTCCTGCAAACCGGGCCCGGCCAACGCCAAAACTTGGGTGTCGGGGTCAACGGCCGGTGGTTGCGAGTGCCAGAGCGGCTCGAAGCGCGATTGCTGCAAACGGCCAAAATGCAGGTCCTGCAGGGCTTGCAGGTATTGCTGGCTGGTGCCGATGTCGCTGCACAGCACGTTACCCGTGGCCTCTACCGGGGGCAGGCGATAGTGAGCGGGGTCCAGGCCGTCATCGGCCAGCATCAGTAATTGGGCTTGCAACGCGCTGCGGCGCTCGCCCTCGGGCCAGAGCACCACGTCGCCCTGCTGCTGATAAAAAGCCTGCAAGCGCGCCTGGGTAGCGGCGTCGACTTGCCCGGCCAGGCCAGGGCAAACGGTCGACAACTGCGACAGCGCCAATTGCACCGGGGCCGGCGACACCACCAGAACGTCATCGGCCGTCGCGACCAGCGGTGCAACGAGCAGGCAAATGCTCAAGTAACATGCGTGTTTTTTGAACAATCGCTTAGCTCCCTTCCACGGCGGAGATGCTCTATACATGCTGACCTTTTGCTGCCGAATTGGCCTGATCATCTCGACCTTTGCCTCGCTGAGCACTATTGCGCTCGCAGACACGGGTAAACCCCTTACTCTGTATAGCAGCCTCGCCCACGCCGCTCCAGAACTCAACCCCGACGTATTGAAAAGAGCCTTGAGCGCCATGCAGTGCGCGGTGGGCAATGGCATCGAACAGTCCGACCGGCTGGCCGTGATCGACTATTCCCAACCTTCGACCGCTCGTCGCTTATGGATCTTCGACCTGCGCAAAAAGACTTTAGTGCTGCGGGACCTGGTGGCTCATGGGCAAAAGTCCGGCGAAAACTTCGCCACGCAGTTCTCCAACCGCGAGGGCAGTTACCAATCGAGCATTGGCTTGTTCCGCACCCAGGAGAGCTACGAAGGCGCCCATGGTTATTCGTTGCGCATGGACGGCCTGGAGCCGGGTTTCAACGACCGGGCCCGAGACCGCGCCATCGTGATCCATGCCGCCGACTACGTCAGCCCCCTGTGGAGCAAACGCGAAGGCCGCATCGGCCGCAGCCAGGGTTGCCCGGCCGTACGCCCGCAAGTGGCGCGCCAGGTGGTGGATAAGCTCAAGGATGGCCAGTTCATGTTTTCCTGGTACCCCGACCAGCGCTGGCTGAAGTCCTCCGCGTACCTCAACTGCAAGCCACGCCAGATGGCGAGTGCCGGTACCGTCAAAGGCGGTTGAAGGGCTGGCCGTTGCCGTGCACCATGCGGCACACGCCACCAGGAACTTCACCGTGTTCCTGGGCTTGATGAGAGAGAACCTGAGATGCTTTTACATCAATCCACCTGGATCGAGATTGGTCAGTTTCTGGAACGCAGCCGCAGCATCGTGATTCCCATCGGCTCCAACGAGCAACACGGCCCCACCGGCCTGCTGGGCACCGACTGGATGTGCCCGGAAATCATCGCCCATGAAGCGCAGAAGAATGCCGACATCCTGATCGGCCCCACCTTCAATATCGGCATGGCGCAACATCACCTGGGCTTCCCTGGCACCATTTCCCTGCGGCCTTCGACCTTTATCGCGGCGATTGGCGACTGGGTACGGTCGTTGGCGGGCCATGGTTTCGAGAAGATTCTGTTCCTCAATGGCCACGGCGGTAACATCGCCTCGATCGAAGCGGCGTTCTCCGAGCTGTACGCCGAAGCAAGCTTTGCCGGGCGCCCGTCGGGTTATGCGCTGAAGCTGTGCAACTGGTGGGACCTGGAAGGCGTAACCGAGCTGGCGCACCAGCAGTTCCCGGTCGGCCACGGCAGCCATGCTACGCCATCGGAAATCGCGGTAACCCAATGGGCGTACCCGCAGGCGATCAAGTCGGCTGACTACTCGCCGCAAATCGCCAACACCGGGCCGATCCGCGAAGCACGCGACTTCCGCGCACGCTTCCCGGACGGGCGCATGGGTTCGGACCCTGCGCTGGCCACCCCGCAAAAAGGCGGTGAGTTGGTAACGTTGGCGGCCAAAGGCCTGGTGAAGGCGGTTAATGCGTTCAACGGTGAGCAGAAGCCGAGCTTAAACCCGGTGTAGGCGCTGGCTTGCCAGCGATGCAGACACCTTGGTACATCAGCTGCACCGAGTCGATGCTATCGCAGGTAAACCAGCTCCTACAGGGCCTTGGGTTTACAGGCAATCCTGCGCCGCATGCTCGAAACGCGACGGCTTGAACGTCGACGCCAATGGCTTGCGCTCGTACAGGAACACTTTGCCGCCGTCCTGAGCCTTGTACACCTCCAGGATGTTGTCGGCGGCAATCTTGCTGCTGACCACAATCCGGGCATGCCGCGAATTAGCGGTCACTGTCGAGGTCATGCCGTTTTTCTCGAACTTGGGCACCACGCACTCAACGTAAGCATCCGGGGATTTGCTGGTTTGCAGTGTGAGGGTTGGAGCATTGGGGGCGGATGTACAGCCGGCCATCAATAAAGCAGCAGAAGCCATAGCGGGCACTAACAACAAGCGCATAAAAAATCCTGAAAATAAAATAAGTGGGCGTCAACCTGCGGCGACCAGCGCCTTGAGCGAGGCATCAAACTGCTTTAACGCATTCAACTGAACGTCGCGCTGCTGCCCAATCTGTGCAGCGATCTGGGGCGCCGTTTTGTCATGTACCCATACAGAAGGCAAGTGCAATTGCGCCGAACCCCAGGCTTTGTCGATGTATTGCAGGTGGATGTCATAGAACTTGGCGACAAACCTTGCCTCCACCAGGTCATTACGCTGGGTCAGCAACTGGTTGTAGGTGTCGAGCATCACTACCACGTCCGGGTGCGCCTGTAGCAGCGCATCAAGGGTTTCGTAACGGGTGACCGAGGCAAAGGTGTGTCGCAGGGACGTCATCAGCCAATCGATCGCCAGGTCCGGGTCGGAGCTGTCGATAAATGCCTGGCGGATCTGCCCGTCCAACTGGTCCTTGGCACCATTGACCGCCATGGCATGGTAGCGCGCCAGGTACTCCAGGTTATCGAGGGTATTGTCGCTGAAAAGCACCCCGACCGATTGCGAGTGCTGCAAACCGACCGGGCTGGCAGCGATTGGCAACAAATGGCGGGGTTGCTCGCCCCCAGCCACCGCCGGTGCCGCCGCGCCAATCCCGCTCATCAGCAGCGCCACCAGCGCCCATCCGGTAAAAGTCCTCATTGCAGGGTCCTTGCACATCGTCTTGAATGACGGCAATTGTCCTCCTTTTGCAGAAAAACAGAACTCGCAATACTTGATGATGACTATTATCTGGAGCAATAGTGTCGTGCAGGCCGCCTCACACAAAATGATAAGGAATGCCTATGAAGCCCCACCAGAAAACCTTCGACCGTATCCGTGAAGCCGTGCTGCCGGAGTTTCGCGAGCGGGTTGCCGATTACCTGTTTGATTATGAGCAGGTGCTGCTGGATAACGCCGCCTCGCGGGAAGTGGTCTTTGCCATCGCCCAGCAGCTACGCGGCTACCTGCGCGGGCTTAACACCACCCGCGTGCTGGGCATGGCCGACTGGGAAGACCTCGACCGCCGGGTAGTGCAGACGTGGCTGGTGTTGCTCGAAGCCGAATAGCCGCGCGCTGCAGCTTCAGCGAATATCCACGTTGTACCGGAAGTGTTCGGCATGGCCACGGCCACGCCGCAACTCCAAAGGTTGACCGGCGTAATCGCGGGCCAGCCGTTCGATCACCATCACCGGGCTGCCAACCGGCACCTGCAGCCAGCGGGCCCACACCTCGTTAATGGATTCGGCAGTGAGGGATTCCCCGGCAGAGGCCACCACTTGCCCGCACACCTCCTCGTAGGTCGGGTACAGCAACAGCCCCTGGCGGGTCAGGTCTACGTCCAGCAGGGCCTGGAACCGGTCGCGCGGCAGCCAGATTTCCTCAGCCAGCACCGGTCGCGTGTCCAGCGTATGCACCCGCACAATGCAAATCACCGGGGCATCCGGCGCCAGCCCCAGCACCTCGCTCACAGACGCCGGTGCCAGCACCGGCTTGGCCGATAAAATGCGGCTCTGCGGCAGATGGCATTCACCGCCTGGGCCCTGGAAACGAAAACAGCGGAACAATGAAGACTGAAACTTCGGCCGGCGCACAAACGTGCCCCGGCCTTGTTGACGCTCAAGAATACCCTCACCCACCAACGCCTCGATCGCTTTGCGTACCGTACCGGTAGACAGCTGGTATTGGGTGGACAACACCGCTTCCGGGGGAATGGCCGCACCGGCGCGCCAGCGATTGGTGGCGATCTGCTCGATCAGATGGTCCCGAAAACGTTGATACAGCGGCAGGCGGGAGTCACTCGACAGTATATTCATGGGTCAGTATTCACTTAGTAATTGGGGAGGTGCCTACAGCGACGGTCGTGCCTGCTTGACCCATTCCTGCACCGAAGGCCGTTGCCACTGGTGCTGCGCGTACGCCACCAGGTTGGCGGGCACGCTGTCGCCATTGAGAATCAGCCGGTTGAGCATCACGGCCAGGTCCACGTCGGCGATCGACCACTCGCCGAACAGGTAGTCACGCCCATCGGCCAACAGCACCTGCGCCGCATTGATCAGCTTGTGCGCTGCGGCTTCAGCGGCTGGCGACAGCGGTTCGCCCTTTAGCCCGTAAAACACCACCAGGGTCGAACGCTCCTGGCGGATCGGCATCAAGTCACTGCGCAACCACGCCTGCACCTGCCGCGCCCTCGCCCGCTGCCGGGGTTCTGCCGGGTACACCGGCACCTGCGGGAACACCTCTTCCAGGTACTCGGTGATCGCCGAAGACTCGGACAGCGCAAACTCGCCCTGCACCAGGGTCGGTACACGCCCGGTCAGCGACAAGTGGGCGAACGCCTCGGACTGGTTCTCGGCCGTGTCGAGGTTCAGGGTGAGCAGTTCAAATTCGAGGCCTTTTTCGCGCAGCGTCACGAACGCCGACATCGCGTACGGGCTGGTGAAGTGGGCGTCAACGTAAAGGTTCAGCGGGCGGTGGTTCACGGCGGCATCTCCTTGGTGGGAGCACCACACTACGAGATCGCGCCGCGCAAATAAAATGCGCGGTTTTTATGGGGGCATTCCTGGCTGGAATACCACCGATAACGGCAAGGCTATGGCGCAGCACTTCAGCCCTCAAAAACAGATCAAGGAACGATCAACAGATGAAACAAGCGGTTGTCGTCAGCCACTGAAGCGCTGCGTTGGGCGATTGATCCGGAGGGTGCGACGGTTTCGTCAGTCCGGCATCAGGGACGCAGTGGCCAAGTCACAGGCCTGAAGCGTCACCCCGAAAAGCCACCTTCATCCAGAAACGCCCGCTCCTGCTGCGTCGTCACCCTGGCCAACACCTCATTACGATGGGGAAAGCGCCCGAACCGCTCGATGATGCGGGCATGCTCCTGGGCCCAGCGATAGGTATTGGCATCCAAATCCTTGTTCAACGCCACCGACAGCTGTTGGTCCTGGGGGTCTTCAGAATGCTCGAACGGCAAGTAACAAAACGCCCGCAACGGCGTTTCGATCAACCGGTCCATCCCCGCGTCTACCATCTGCCGCGCATACAAACGCGCCAGCGGGTCGGTGGCGAACATGTGCGCGGTGCCACGAAAGGTATTGCGCGGGAACTGATCCAGCAGCAACAGCAACGCCAGCGCGCCTTGCGGTGTGCCCATCCAGCCTTCCAGCTCACGCCGGGCTGCCTGAAAATGCGCCGCGTGAAAAGCCTCGCGAAAGCGCTGATCAAACGCCTCATCCTTGGCAAACCAACGCTTTGGCCCCGCCTGTTTCCAGAACTCAATAACCGCCAGCGCGCCATTTTCGATAGTCGTCACAGCCGTCTCCTTATTCGCCCTACAAATTTCATGATCACTCTAAACAAAACCTATAAAGTTCACGAATGTGTCTGAATGTTTCCGCGCCACAGGGGTACCGTCGATGATCCTACGCCTTGCCCAGATTTTCAGTGACTCCAACACCCAGGTTCGGGCCAAGTTGTTTGGCATCTACGGCGTGTTGATCGGCATTAACGTGGTGGCGTGGGTCTGGGCGGCGGTGGCGTTCCATGACCACCCGGTGTTGCTCGGCACTGCGTTATTGGCCTACGGTTTCGGGCTGCGGCACGCGGTGGACGCCGACCATATCGCCGCCATCGACAACGTGACGCGCAAGCTGATGCAAGAGAAGAAACGCCCGGTGGCGGTCGGTTTCTTTTTCTCACTGGGGCATTCTTCGGTGGTGGTGCTGGCGTCCATTGGTGTCGCGTTTGCCGCGTCGGCGATGCAGGAGCGGTTTGAAGGGTTCAAGGCCATTGGCGGGGTGATCGGCACGTCGGTCTCGGCTGCGTTCCTGTTGGTGATTGCCCTGATGAACCTGGTGATCCTGCACGCTATCTACAAGGCCTGGCGCCATGTGCGCCAGGGCGGCGCGTATGTGGAGGATGATTTCGACCTGTTGCTGGCAGACCGGGGCTTTATGGCGCGAATTTTCCGCCCGGTGTTTCGCCTGGTCAGCCGTAGCTGGCACATGTACCCACTGGGGTTCCTGTTCGGGCTGGGTTTTGACACCGCCACAGAGATTGGCTTGCTGGGGATTTCTGCGACGCAGGCCTCACAGGGGCTTTCGCCGTGGGCGATCATGGTGTTCCCGCTGCTGTTCAGCGCCGGCATGTCACTGGTGGACACCCTCGACGGCCACCTGATGCTGGGGGCGTATGGCTGGGCGTACATGAAGCCGATCCGCAAGATCTACTACAACATGACCATCACGCTGGTGTCGGTGGTGGTTGCGGTAGTGATCGGCAGTATCGAGGCGCTGGGGTTGATTGGTGATCAGTTAGACCTGAAGGGGTCGTTCTGGGGCTTTATCGGCTCGCTGAACGACAGCTTCGGGATGCTGGGCTACATGATCATCGGAATCTTTGTGGCGAGTTGGGCGATCTCGGTGATGCTGTATCGCCTCAAGGGCTTTGACCGGATTGAAGTGAGCGCGGGTTGACCGTGCAGCGCTTGAGCTTTTTGTGGCGAGGGAGCTTGCTCCCGCTGGGCTACGAAGCGGCCCCAACAAGGCAATGGCGATCCACCTGAAATAACACCAGGGCCTTTTGGGGGCTGCTTCGCAGCCCAGCGGGAGCAAGCTCCCTCGCCACAACAAGCCCCCTGGCCACAAGATCTTCTTTCACTTCGAGAGATTTTTGCGACTCAGAAATCCACCGTCGCTGACAATTTCACCGTGCGCGGCTCGCCCTGGGTCAGGTAGTTATTGGCGGTAGACGCCGACGACCAATACGCCTTGTTCGCCACGTTCTCCACGTTGGCGCGCAGGGTGATGTACTTGTCGTCCGCCTTGAAGCCGTAACGCGCCCCCAGGTCGACGCGGGTCCAGGCCGGGATGCTCAGGCTGTTGGCCGCATTCACGTATTCGCCACCGGTGCGCAGCATGCGTGCGCTGACCGCCGCACCCTGGATGCCCGGCACGTCCCAGTCGGCACCGACGTTGTACTGGAAGCGTGGCACACCGGCGGCGCGGTTGCCGTCGGTGGCGCCGTTGGAGGTGCTCTTTTGTTCGGTGTCCATCCAGGTCGCGCCGGCCAACAGGCGCAGGCCATCGATGGGTTCGCCGAATACGTTGAGTTCTACACCTTTGTTGATCTGCTCGCCGTCGACGGTGAACGTATCGACCTTCTGGCCCGGGAAGCGGGTGGTGGCATTGTTCGGCTGTTCGATGCGGTACACGCCCAGCGTGGCGCCATAGTTATCCCAGTCCAGCTTGACCCCGGCTTCCGTCTGCTTGCTGCGCTTGGGCGGGAATACTTCACCGGGGTTGGTCACGTTGGTGAGCGGCGCCGTGGGGCCCTGGGCCAGGCCTTCGATACGGTTGGCGTAGAACGAAACGTGCTCCCACGGTTTGATCACCAGGCCATAAACCGGCGTGGTGATGGACTCTGAGTAAGGTGTACCGCGCACGCCGGTGGCAGTGTTCCAGTTGTCTACCTCGATCGTCTGGCGCCGCACACCCAGAGTCAACAACACCCGATCATCAATAAAGCCCAAGGTATCGGACACCGCCGCACTCTTGATCCGGTTCTTGCCGACCACACGCGGGTCATGAATATCACTGCCGAAATAGGTATTGGCAGGCCGCGGTGTTTGCGTCGGGTTGTACAGGTTGCCGGGTTGACGGTTGGCCTGCAGGATCGCCTCATAAGAGGAGCGTTGCTCGCCCCAGATGCCCGACAGCCCGATGTTCATCTGGTGGGTCACCGGCCCGGTCGCGAAATGCCCGTTCAGGCCGGCCATCGCGCTTTTGTTGTCTTCGTCGTGGGGCGAATACAGGAAGCCCACTTTGGCGCTGCCGTCGTTGGCGACATACAGCGACGAATACTGGCCGTTCTCCCGGGTGTGCTTGGCGCCACCGGCGGCGTAGGCCGTCCAGTTATCGTTCAAGTCATATTCGGCGTTGACCATGCCATAGGTGTCTTCCAGCTGCGACCAGCTCCAGTCCTGGGCGTAGTTGTCTTTGGCTGACGGCGGGCTTGGCACTTTGGTGCCGGTCAGGTAAACCACCGAGCGGCCATTGTTGATGCGTTCTTTCTGGTAGCCAAAGTCGGTGGAAACCCGCAAGCGCTCGCCGCGATAGTCCAGGGCCACGGCGATCAACTGCGAGCTTTTATTTTCGTCATCCACGGCG
Source organism: Pseudomonas sp. A125 (assembly GCF_055409485.1). Taxonomy (NCBI): domain Bacteria; kingdom Pseudomonadati; phylum Pseudomonadota; class Gammaproteobacteria; order Pseudomonadales; family Pseudomonadaceae; genus Pseudomonas; species Pseudomonas sp. A125. The sequence continues at coordinate 183,871 of NZ_JBUZVP010000013.1, read as the reverse complement.
GTTTCGCCGCCGTGCCGCGCCAGGTTGACCCGGGCGCCGAAGCGGTTGTCTTCACCAAAGCGCTGGCCGAGGTCGATGTGGCCGCCGGTCTGGCTGTCGCTGGCGTAATCGAGGGTCACGCTGCGGGTGGGCGTGTCTTCGGCACGCTTGGGCACCAGGTTGACGCTGCCGCCAATCCCGCTGCCCGAAGGCGAGACGCCATTGACGAAAGCGTTGGGGCCCTTGAACAACTCCACCCGTTCCAGGGCTTCGGTGGTGATGATCTGCCGGGGCAGCACGCCGTACAGGCCGTTGAACGCGATGTCATCGGTACTCAGCGGCAGCCCGCGAATGGTGAACACCTGGGAGAAGTTACCGAACCCGGCCGATTGGCGCACCGAGGCGTCGTTGAGCAACACATCGCCCACAGTCCGCGCCTGCTGGTCGGCGATGGTTTTCGAGGTGTAGCTGACCACGCTGAACGGCACGTCGCTGATGGACCGGTTGCCCAGCACACCGAGGCGCGCCGAACGTGCCACCTGGCCACCACTGTAGGTATCTGCCTGCGCCCCGCTCGCCTCACCACTGATGGTGGTAGCACCCAGTTCCAACGCATCGCCGCTGGCCTGGGGCACCACGGTGTAGCCATTCGCGCTGGTACCTTGCAGGGTATAGCCACTGCCTTGCAGCAGTTGCGCAAAGCCCGATTGGGCACTGTAGCTGCCTTGCAACCCAGGGCTTTGTTGATCGTTGAGCAACGTGGAGTCGAACGACAAAGGCACCCCGGACAGTGCTGCAAACTGTGCCAGTACATTGCCCAACGGCCCCGGCGCGATGCTGTAGCTGCGCGCCTCACTGCTTTGGGCTGCGTCTGCCGCCATGGCGCTTTGCAACGGCGCAAGGGCCGCAAGGGCAACCGCCAGGCTCAATGCCTTCAACGGACGGGTGCAGTACGGGAGCGGTCTGGCGGTCATGGGCATTCCTGTCGGCGCGGAGCAATGTTGAGGGTTCTCCCCCTACACCGAACGACAACGAAAAAGGTATCAGCGAACGTTGAAAAAGATTCAGCGCGGTTCGACCGTCACCCAATACCCGGTAAGGCTGCTGACCTTGACCGGCAAGGTTTCCTGCAACAGGTGCAGGCTAGCGTCGGTATCACGCAGGGAAAACGCACCCGACACCGTGAGATTTGCCACCGAGTCGTGGCAGCGCAACACGCCAGCGCGATAACGCCCCAGTTCTTCCAGCAGATCCACCAGGCGCATGTGCTGGGCCAGCAGCATGCCGTTTTCCCAGGTCAGGGCGCTGACGTCCAGCGGCTCGACGGCCGCTACGCGGTCCACACTGAAGGCGCCCTGCTCGCCCGCCTTGACGATTACGCCCTGGCTGGCGTGCTGTGGCAACAGTTCCACCGCGCCTTCGGTCACGGCCACTCGGCTGCGCTGCTCGCCAACCCGCACGCTGAAACGTGTGCCCAAGGCCCGGGCGGTGCCGTGGCGGGTCTGGACACTAAACGGGCGATGGGCCGAATCCCTGGCGGTGGTGATCAACACTTCGCCCTTGAGCAGTTCGATGCGGCGCACCCGATCAGAGAACACGATATTCAACGAGCTGCCGGTGTTGATGAGCACGCGTGTGCCGTCGGGCAAGGTGAGGTTTTTTTGTTCACCGATGGCGGTGTGCTGGTCGGCCGCCCATTGCTGCCAGGGCAACTGCCGATATGCCAGCCAGGCCGCCGGGCCTGCCGCCAGCAACAATCCGAGCGCCTGGCGTCGGCCGAGGGGCTTTTTGCGCCCGATGCGCTTTAAGGCATCGCCGGCAATCGCCGCCGGCACGCTGTTGAAGTCGCCAAGAATCGCCTGCGCCCGTTGCCAGGCCTGGGCATGCTGGGCGCTGCGCCCCTGCCACTGGGCGATCGCGCGGCGGTCGTCGTCGGTGGCGCTGCCAGACTGCAACTGCACCATCCAGTCGGCGGCTTCACCGAGGATCAGCGGATCAATCGACTGGCTCATGCCACGCTCAGGCAAGCCAGGAAAGCGTCGCGCATGTAGCGTTTGACCGAGATCAGCGACACGCCCAAGGCCTCGGCAATCTGCTGATAAGTCAGGCCGTCGATCTGCGACATCAGGAATGCCTGGCGGGTTTTTACCGGCAAGTCCCGCAGCATCGCTTCAATGCGGTACAGCGCTTCGAGGATCAGCCAGCGGGTTTCCGGCGACGGTACGTGTTGTTCCGGCAGGTGCGCGATGGTTTCCAGGTAGGCGCGCTCCACCTCCTGGCGGCGCCAACTGTCGATCATCAATCCCTTGGCGATGTGGGTGAGCAAGGCGCGGGGCTCGGCGCCCAGGTTGCTGCTGGCCTGGCGACTCAGCAGGCGCATAAAGGTGTCGTGAGCCAGGTCGGCGGCATCGCTGGCGTTGCCCAGCTTGCGGGCCAGCCAGCGGTGCAACCATCCATGGTGTTCGCAGTACAGGTCCTGGATATGCAGATTGAGGGGAGACGACATGCCGATCACCGGGGCGCGCCGAGCGATGAGGCTCAAGCGTAATTAAGAATTGATCGCATTCTAGTCTGCCGAGGTTGTAACTGGCAATTTCGCATTGTTGGAGCGCTGCAGATTCCTGTGGGAGCGCTTGGCTGCTCCCACAGTTGATCTTCATAGGTATTGGGCTCAGTTCAAAACTGGCGTTGCTCCCACTGACACCTTGCGACCTGGTGCTGCCATCTCGAACAACTGTTCCACCCGAGCGCTTTCTTGCGCGCTCGGCTTGATCGCCAACGCACACACTACAAAAATCCCCGCGTTGACCACCAACCCAACAATCCCGCTGGTCAAAGACCCCAACCCGGGAATGTCATCCGGGTACATCGTCGTCAGCACGATGGCCACTACAATTCCCGCCAGCATCCCGGCAATCGCGCCCTCCTTGTTCCCGCGGCGGCTGAAGATCCCGAAAAACAGCGGCACGGCCAACTGGATAATCCCCTGGTAGGAAATCTGCGCCAGCAACTGTAACCGGGCGTAATCAAAGGTCAGGTATGCCAGCACCGACGCGGCGACGATGAACACCACCATGCCCGACTTGGCCAGCAGTGTCAGTTGTCGATCCGTACGCGGGGTATTCCACGTGGCCAAATCATTGGCGAACTGCGTGCCGCAGACCTGCACACAACCGTCGACGTGGCCGATGCTTGCCGCCAGCACGATGACGATCGCCAGCGCCAGCATCCACGGCCCGCCGATATCGAACAGCGACAGGAACCAGCCTTGTTGCGGGTGCGCGATGACGTTCGGGTCCTGGCTGATGGCCGCGGCGAACAGCATCAGGATGCCGTAGAAGCCTCCCACCAACAGGATGGTGTACAGCGTGCCCTTCTTCACCGCCTTGACGCCGCTGGCGGTGTAGATGCGCTGAAAGCTCATGGGCCAGCACATCGAACCGACCACGCCGGTGAAGATCAGGCTGAACATGTACAACGGGCCGTAGCCGGTACCGCTGGCACCGGGAATCAGCAGCATGTTCGCCGGCAAGTGCGACAGGTTGGAGAACGACGCCTGGTCGCCGAACAGCAGGAACACACACAGCGCCGCGCACAACACATAGGCGATCAGGCCCTGGAACATGTCGGTCATGATCAGCCCGCGCATGCCCATGCTCACGGTCCAGTACTGACGCACCAGCACCACCCCCACGCCGGCGATCAGGCAGGTGGTCACGCCCCAACGGCCGAAACTGGCGAACTGGAACAGCATCGCCAACGCCTGGATGCCCATCACCACCCACGGGAATACCGAGATGATGCCAATGATCGAAGCCACCCGTTTAACCACCGGGCTATTGAAACGCATACCGAGCAGATCCGGCTGGGTGCGCAGGTTGAAACGCTGGCCCCAGGTCCAGGCGCGCCTTGCCATCAGGTACATCGCCGTCACGCCAAGGGTGGCGTAGACCATGCCGTAGAATCCCAGGGCGCCGCCGATGGTCAGGGCAAAAAACGCGGTAAAGGTCGAGCCCGGCCACCAGGAGTTGGTGTAACACATGGCGATGTACCACGGCCCGTAGGAGCGCCCGCCTACGGCGTAATCGGAGAAGCTCGTGCTTTCGCGGTTGGTGGCGTACAGCACGGCGATCATCCCGGCCAAAAACAGGCCGATGACGCCGAAGGTGATAAAGAGGTTGGCATCGCTGGTGGTGCTGATCATTGCGCTTCCCCCTCTTCGGGTATTTCACCGGCTTTCAGCTCGGCGACATACAACGCCCACAGGCCCAGGCCTGCGAGCACCGCAATGGCGATCCAGTAGAAGATCGGCAATGGAATGCCCAGTACCAACGCGGTACTGCCGCTCACGCTCAAATAGAACGGCGGGAACAGGGCGAGCATCAGCAACAGGACAAAATACACGCCGAAGAGTTGGCTCTTCAGGCGGCCAGATGGTGCGCTATCGGATTTCATGAGTCGGGTGCTCCTTGAATTTCTGGATCGGTTTGTTATGTGATCAAACAAAAAATCAAGCAGTGAACGTCAGCGCAAACCAGCGCCAAAGGCGGAACGTGTGTGTCGTCGTTATTGTTATGGCGCAGGCTCAAGCCTGTCTTAGCCAGGTTTCCCATTGCGAATCATTGATGATGCTGCGGGCGCGCATGTGCTTCCAGGTGCCATATTTGTAGAAGTCGAAATCCAGCTGCGACACCGCGTGCTGCACCATCGCCCAGGTCGACCATTTGATATCCGCCAGGGCCTTGTGCAACTTGATGCGGGCGAGGTTCTGCGGGGTGACCTGGCCGAAGTAGTCCTCGATCAGGGCCAGCTCCATCTCGTCGGTGAAAAACATCTCGCCGAACCACAGCGCCAGTTCGTAATGCCGGTCGTTGTTGGAAGCGTATTCAAAGTCCACCAGGCGAATCTGCCGACGGTCGTTGAGCATGAAGTTACCCGCCAGGGTGTCGTTCATGCACGGTGCCAGGTCGATGCCGGAGGCTTGCAGCACACCCCGTGCGCGATCGCATTGGCGGCGTAACCAGGCGTCGTCGGCGGGTTTGCAGCCGTTGAGTTGCTCCACCTGGCGCTGGTGCTCGGCAATCATGTCGAACACGGTTTTGGTCTGTACCAATGGTGGCTGGTCGTTGAACGCCTTGAGGGCGTGCAGCGCGTTGTGGCGCACGTCGCGGTCGAGGAAATCGTGGTTGGACGAAGCACGCCAGCCTTCCATGAATTCGAAGACTTCCACGCCAAACTCTTCAAGGAAGGCAAACACCGGCGCGCCATAGCCGGTTTGCGCGGCCTTGAGGCTGGCGTCGTGGGCGGTGCGGCGGTCGATAAACATCTCGGTGCCAACGCCCGGTACCTTGAAGAAATACGCGGTGTCGATGCCGGCCACTTCCACCCGCCAGTTGGTGTTGGAAATCCCGCCGCTGACCGGCTCATAACGGATCCCGCTGCCACCCCAACTGGCGACACCGCGCACCGCTGCTTCCAGCTGACACTCTTGTGGCGTACACCCTTCACCTAACGCTTTCATGCCTGCCCCTCCTGTACCTGACGTAGCCAACTTTCAAACCGTGGGTCGTGCAGACTCTGGCGGCAGCGCAACAGCGTCCACTGCCCGACTTTGGAGAACTCCAGCGGCCGCGCCGAGGTGGCGCCGACCCACAGGCCCCAGAGGGTCCAGTACCAATCGTTGATCAAGGCGTACAAGCGGCAGCGCGCGTAGTCGCTTTCGCGGCATTGCCCGGCCCAGGCAACGATGCCTTCGCGCCAGTCGCTTTCGAACACATACAGCTCGTTGAGGCTGATGGCCACGTCGTACCAGGGATCGCCGCTGCCGCCGTAGTCGAAGTCGATCAGTTGCAGGGCGCCGCCCGGGCCGATCATCACGTTGCTGGCCACACCGTCGCCGTGCAGCGGCACCAAGTCGCTGGCGCTCAGTTGCAGGGAGGTCCAGGCCAGGTCAATGCAGGTGCTGACCCAGGCGTGATCAATGGGCAGGGCCACGCTATAACGCACGCATAGCTCGTGCAGGTGCTGGATGTCCTGGAGTGGTGAGCGGGTGAAGCCCGGTGAAGCGCCTCGGTGCAGTTGTTTCTTCAGTGCCCAGAGCGCTTGCAGGCGCTGGGGGTGCATCAGTTCGTCGAGGCGAGCCCAGCGCCACTCGCTGGCGGGCAAGGCGTCCAGTAGCAACACGCCGGCCGCTGCATCCAACAGGCGCACGCCGGGCGTTACGTCGCAATCCGCCGCCAGTTGGGTGGCGCGGGCGCTGCGCTCAATATCGATCAGCGCGCGCATGTCGTCATGCAGCACCTTGGCGTAGCACTGGCCCCACGGCGCGGTGACGGTAAAACCTGCCCATTCGGTGGCCAACCGCACCGGCGAGGCAATCCCGGCGGTGCCCTCTTCGACCACCACATGGGCGGACAAACCGGCGGCCTCCAGGGCGCCCAACAGCCGTGACTTTGCTTGCAAACGACTCGACATGGCAGACCTCAGCGGTAGGCGTTGGGGGTGGAACAGGCGCGGTGCAGCAACGCGGTCAGCATGTGCAAACCATTGCGCATGTCCTGCTCGTTAGTGAACTCCGCTTCGTTATGGGACACGCCGTTGCTGCTCGGGATAAACAGCAGGCACACCGGGTAGTGCCGGCTCAGGCTGATGGCATCGTGGCCTGAGACAGTGACGCTGTTGCCGATGGGCAAGCCCAGTTGTTGGCCGACGCTGTAGGCCAGTTCGGCAAAACCGTGGTGCAGGTGAGTCGGCTCACGCAGGGCGCGGCTTTCGATGCTGTAGTCGGTCGACGTGGCGCTGGCGGTGGCCTTGAGGCTGGCGCTCAGGCGCTCACCGGCTGCGGCCAGCAATTGGGTGTCTGGCGAGCGGTATTCCACGTGCAGTGTCACGCTGGAGGGCACCACGTTGGGCGAGTTGGGGTAGATCTCCAGGCGCCCCACCGAGCTGTGCAGTTGCAAGCCGTGCAGCTCGGCCTCGGCACGCACGGCGGTGATCGCATGGGCGGCGGCCAGCAAGGCGTCCTTGCGCGCGGCCATGGGCGTGGGGCCGGTGTGGTTCTGTTCACCGATAAAACGAATCCGTTGTTTGAGGGCGGCCCAGGTCTCGCGCACCACACCGATGGCCAGCCCGTCGCGCTCAAGACCGTCGCCTTGTTCGACGTGGATTTCTACATAACCGGCGACATCCAGTTCGACCCGGCCCTCCCCCAGATAACCAATCTGTTGCAGCGCGTGCTTGAGGCTGATGCCGTCGCCATCGCAGCAGGCCCAGGCGTCTTGCAGCGCCAGGTCGCCAGTGAACACGCTGCTGCCGATCAGGCTGGGCTGGAAGCGCGCGCCTTCCTCGTTGGTCCAGTTCACCACCGCCAGGTTGCACGCCGGCACTTCGCCGCGTTCACGCAGTTGGCGGGCCAGGCTGGCCACCGCGACCGCGCCGGCCAGCACGCCGTAGACGCCGTCGAAACGCCCGGCGCTGGGCTGGCTGTCCAGATGCGATCCGCATAGCACGTAGGGCGCGTCTGGATTAAAGGTGATCAAGCCGAACATGTTACCCACCGCATCCACACGCACTTCAAAGCCGCGCTCGGTCAGCCAGGCGGCGAACAGGTCGCGCACGGCGCCGTCCTCGGCCGAGGCCGCCAGGCGATGCAGCCCACCGGCCGGGGTTGCGCCGATGGCTGACGTGTCACGAAACAGCGCCTCAAAGGTTGCAAGGTCCTGTTCACTGGGCGACAGCAACTCAGGGGTAAAGGATGTCGACATGGGCTTGCTCCAGGCGGGTCGCAAAATCGGCGGACGGCGCACGATTAGTGACCAGGGTCGTGATGGCGCTGAACGGCAGCGTGTTGATGAATGTGCGGTGGCCGAACTTGGCGTCGTCGGCCAGGATCACGCTGCGCAGGCTGTGTTTGGTCAGCGCCCGGCGCAGCAGCGCCTCGGGTTCCTGGTAGTCCATGAACCCCAGTTCCAGGTCGACAGCGCCGATGCCCATGAAGGCAATGTCGTAGTGGAACTGTCGGACGAATTCCAGGGTGTGGGCGCCAATCAGCGCGTTGTCGTTGCGGCGTACATCGCCGGGCACCACCAGCACCTGGTTGGCGCTTTGTTCGGTGATCAGGCGGGCGATGTCCAGGGAGTTGGTGATGATGCGCAACTGGCTGAACCCGGTCAGTTGCTGGGCCAGGGCCAGGGTCGAGGTGCCGGTGTCGAGAAACAGCACCATGCCTTCGCTCACCAGCTTGGCCGCGCACGCCGCAATGCGCGTCTTGGCCTGGGGCTTGATGCGGCTGCGCACTTGCAACGGCTGCTCTTCGTTGAGCCGCGGCAAAATCGCGCCACCGTGGATGCGCCGCAGCTTGCCGGCTTCTTCCAGGTACTTGAAGTCGCGGCGGATGGTTTCTTCGGAGACGAACAGCGCCTGCGCCAGGTCCGACGCCTTGACGCGCTGGTGTTGGATGAGCAGGAGCATGATTTCGTCGAGTCGTGGCTGGTTGAGCATAAAAGAAGTATTCCAGGGCAGGTTCAGGCGGCCGCGATTGCGCGCGCGAGGCCCACGGCGAGACGCGGCAAAAGCCGGTCCAGCGGTGAGCATCGGGCGTAATACGGCCATGGACAGGGTCACGGGTACCTCTCACTCATCAGGGTGTGAAAGGGCAGGACAACACAAAGCGTTTATCACGGGCGGGCTTCTGTTGAGCCCACTCCGGGTGCAATCAATCAGGGCGTCAGCATCGGGGGCAGGTGCTGATCCCAAGGGGCAATGGCTTCCACCGCTGCGCAGAATTGCAACACCTGAGCGTCGGCAAAACGCGGGCCGATCACCTGCAAGCCGATCGGCAAACCGCTTGGGCTGAAGCCACAGGGCAGGCTGGCGGCGGGGTTGCCGGTGATATTGAACGGATAGGTAAATGGCGTCCAGCGTGCCCACGGCACTGCGCCCTCCTCCCCTGGCCAACCTTGCGGGGCAACCTGGTCGGCGGCGAATGGCAAGATCGGCATCGTCGGCATCAGCAGCACGTCGTAGTCGTTAAACAGGGCGTGTACCTGATTGGCGAACAATGCGCGTTGCTGCACGGCCTTCAGGTAGGCCGCCAGATCGTAATCGGCGGAGCGCTTGATCAGTGCGGCGAAGCCTGGGTCCAGTTGGTCGAGACGGTCGGCCAGGGATTTGCCATAGGCGATCCCGCGCCCGCCGACCCACAGGGTTTCGAAGGTGGCCAGCGGGTCTCGCCAGTCCAGAGCCAGGGTGGTGACGGTGACCGACAGCTCATCCGCAAGGTAATGCACCGCCGCCTCGACGGTGGCGGCGATGACCGGGTCCACCGGGGTGTTGAACAAGGTTGGGCAATACGCCACACGCAACGGGCCCAGTGGCAGGTCGCAACGCGCCAGGTAAGACTCGTTGGGCGCGGGCAAGGCCTGGTGGTCCAGCGGGTCGGGGCCGGACAGGATATCGAACAGCAGCGCACTGTCGCGCACGGTGCGGGTGATCGGGCCAGCGTGACTGAGCATTTCAGTGGCCGACCAGGGCCAGGTGGGGATGCGCCCCAAAGAGCCTTTAAGGGCGAATGCACCGCAGAACGCACCGGGAATCCGCACCGAACCGCCGCCGTCAGAACCCAGCGTGGCCGGGACCATGCGTGCCGCCACGGCGATGGCCGAGCCGGAGCTGGAGCCGCCGCTGGTGAGTTGAGGGTTCCACGGGTTGCGGCCGTTGCCGAAGACACGGGAGGTGCTCGCGCCGGTCCAGCCGAATTCGGTGGTGGCAGTCTTGCCGAGGATGATCGCACCGGCGTCTTTGAGGCGGCGAATGATCGGCGCGTCCTGGGTGGGAACGTTGTCCAGGCCGGTCAGCGAGCCACGGGTGGTGCGCAGGTTGGCGGTGGAGAACAGGTCTTTGATGCCGAAGGGGATGCCGTGGAGCGGGCCGCGAAATTGGTTGGCCTGTGCTTCTGCGGTCAGGATTTCAGCCTGCTCCAGCGCAGACTCGGCGTAGACGTCGCCAAAGGCATTCAGTGTGGAATTGTGGGCTTTGATGGATTCGAGGCTTTGTTCCACCAGTTGCACGGGGGAGAGAGTGCCCAGGCGGATACTTTCGGCCGCTTGGAGAACGCTGGGCATGTGAGCCAGTGAGGTATCAGTCTTCATTGAGCATCCAGGGACATCTGCGAAAGGGTCCAGCGGGTACGTCAATAGACGCCAAGGGAATGGCGGCTGTCAAGTTGGATTTGTTGTGTATGTGGGTTTTGTGGGATTTGTTTTTACAGGGGGGATTTGGCTTACGAAAAAGGGCCGGTTTAGTCGGGAGTATGGCGAAACGTCCTATCAGTAGCAGTGGATAGCGCTGACTTCTTTCTCTCACAAACCTCTGCAAAGTCCCTCGCCTGATCACACAGCGCGAGGGAACGCCGATGTTTTTTTCGATTAACGCCCTGCCCGATGGGGCTGCTTCTTGAATCCCGCCATTGGCTTTCTGGTCGTGGCGGCGATGGACCCGAAGACGCGCGACGTCGATGCGGTTCTCAACGACTTCACGCATTGCCTGAACACCTACGACGCCTGGGCCGAGAGCTTCTGGAGCTTTTCGGCACTGGACGTCGAGCAGGTGTTCAAGGTGGGGGATGAGGTTTCGCTGGTCGCACCTATCACCCGTTCCTTGTATCCCAGCAGCACCGTCGCGACCTGCAAGGCCAACGCGCCGTTAACCCTGGTGCATATGTTCCAGAGCACGCGGTTCGTGCCCATCGGCAATACACCGGTGATGCTCCAGGAAATCGCACCAGACGGTGGCCCGCTCGGCGCCCCCCTCCATAAAACCATCGGCCCCAGCGGCATGCTCGAAGTCACCGAGTGCACCGTCGACAAGCAGTACCGGGTCAGTTTTTATCCCAACGTTTCCCGGGACCATGTCAAGGCGCTGTACGCCTCCTATCAGTCCGAGATCAGCTCGCTGGAAGGCCGCTTGCGCGGCGAGTGGACGAGCACCTTCAAGCCGATATGGGAGAGCTATTCCAAGGCCGGCTTTGTCGATCGCTACACCTCGCTGCAACTGGCGTACGCGCAAGGGTTTGGCAACGTGCTTTACGGTCTCTGGGACAGTATTGCGCAGCTGTACCAGTGGTTGGCAGATATCAAGCCCAACAGCGAAAAGCTTCTGCAGTACCTCTCCCAGGCCGAGCTTGCGGCGCTGATGAAGCTCAGTAATGAGGCGATTGCCAAAGGATTGTTGATTCTCAGCGACGAGCCGCTGCTGTTCGTCTACCTGTCCGCGATGGTCAGTTGGATGCGCATGCTGCCGCCGCATTACATGCTTGAGTTGCTGGGGGAGATCACTACTGAGGTGTTGCTCAACCTGCTGTTGCTGTGGGCCACCGGCGGTATGGGTGTGGCGGTACGGCTGGGCGCGCAGGTGCTGGGCAAGGTCAAGTCCGAGCGGGCGCGGGAGTGGTTGGAGCAGATTGCAAGATTGGGCGGTACGGCTCGGATGGATGGGCATGCCGAGGTGCTTAAGCCGGTAGCGCTTCAGAGCCATGCAGTGCCGGTGAAAGCGGCGGCGGTGCCGTTGAAGGTGGGTCCAGATCAGGTTTCGAATCCGGCACCGATGGTGCGGGAGCCCAAGACAGCGCGTACGACGCTGGTGAAGCAGGAGCCTGTGGATGATGCGCCGGCTTCAGCGAAAAACCCTGGCGGTGATTCAGCGGCCATTGCGGACAAGACCGCAACCAATGGCTGCCCGGTATCGATGGTTACTGGTGAGGAGCTACTGACCGTCACGGACGGCTCGTTGGAGGGTGTGCTGCCATTTGCCTGGACGCGGTTGTATCGCAGCAGTGCGGTGGAGGTGGATTGCGGGTTGGGATTTGGCTGGAGTCATTCGCTGGCGCAGCGGTTGGTGGTTAGCGGTGAATCGGTGGTATGGACCGATCACGAGAACCGCAGCACCACCTTTCCCCTGCCCTCTGCTGCGCGACCGGCCATCACCAATAGCCTGGCGGAAGCGGCGATTTATCTGGGCACTTTGCCGGATGAATTGGTGCTGGCTCAGGCCTCACTTTTCTACCACTTTCGCGACGGTGTGCTGACGTCGATCAGTGACGCGTACGACAACCGGCTGCGCATTTCCCGCGATTATTCAGGGCGCATTCAGCGGGTCGATAACGGCGTTGGTCATGGATTGATGCTGCGGTATGACCGCGGGCATATCGTTGCGGTCGACTATCAGGTGCAGCGGGAGCTCGCCTGGGCTACCGAACAGAACGTTGTTTCCTACAAGTATGACGACGCTTGGCGGTTGATTGAGGCGACCAACGCGGTAGGCGAAAGCGAGCGTTATCGGTACGACGATCAGCAGGTGATCCTGGAGCGGGAACTGGCTGGTGGGGCGAGTTTCTTTTGGGAGTGGGAACGGTCTGGCAAGGCTGCAAGGTGTGTCCGGCACTGGGCCAGTTTCTCGCAGATGGACACGCGGTATGTGTGGGATGACAACGGCAGTGTCACCGTGCACAACGCCGATGGCAGCCAGGAAGTCTACGTGCACGACCAGCGCGCACGGCTGGTGCAGCGGATTGATCCGGACGGCGCGCAGCACTTCAAATCTTACGATGAAAAAGGCCGGCTAACGGTCGAGCAGGATCCGCTGGGGGCGGTGACGGCGTATCAATACGACGAAGCCGGTCGGTTGATTGCGCTGTTTCCCGGTGACGATGCGCCCACGTCCTACGAGCATGACAACGGTTTCGTACGGCTAATGCGCCGTGGTGACGCGGTGTGGAAATACCAGCGTAATGATCAGGGCGACATCACCCGCAAGACCGATCCGGACGGTAACTACACCGAATACACCTACACCAAACACGGAAAACTCTCCGGCGTCTGGTATCCGGACAACAGCAGCCAGCGGCTGACCTGGAACGAGCGTGGTCAGCTCACCGAGGAAAAACTGGCCAATGGCGGTGTGCGGCGTTATCGCTATGACGACCTGGGGCGGCAGGTTGCCTGCGAGGATGAGCATGGCGCACTGACCCAGTACCAATGGGACGCTGTGGGCCGTTTGCTGAAGGTGATTCAGCCCGACGGTGGCACTCGCGAATTCAGCTACAACCCGTACGGAAAAATCACCGCCGAGCGCGATGAACTGGGTCGCGTAACTCGCTATGAGTATGCGGACGGCCTGCACCTGATCAGTCGCCGGGTAAATCCCGACGGCACCCAGCTCAAATACCGTTATGACAACGTCCGGTTGCTACTGACCGAGATTGAAAACGAGGTTGGCGAAACCTATCGGCTCGACTATCACGCCAACGGCCTGATCCAGCAGGAAACCGGGTTTGATGGCCGCCGTACCGCCTACGTTTACGACCTCGCCGGGCACCTGCTGGAAAAGACCGAATACGGTGACGATGGCAGCCAGCTGGTTACCCGATATGAGCGCGATGTAGCCGGTCGCCTCGTAAGAAAAACCCTGCCCGACCGCAGCATTGTCGATTACACCTACGACCGCCTCGGAAACCTTCTCAGCGTCGACGACGGCCACTGGCCGCTGCACTACGAATACGACCTGCAAGACCGCCTCACCGCCGAACACCAAGGCTGGGGCACCTTGCGCTATGGCTACGACGAATGCGGCCAGCTCGAAAAACTACGCCTGCCCGATAACAACCGCCTCACCTTCTTGCACGACAAGGGTGGCGACCTCGCCACCATCGAGCTCAATGGCAAACCGCTCACTTCGCACCTGTTCAAATCCGGCCGTGAACACCAGCGCCAGCAAGGCCAGCTCCTAAGCCACTACCACTACGACGACCAGGGCCGCCTGCACGCCCACGCCATCACCCAACAGGAACAACGCCACCAGCGCCGCCAGTACGACTACGACAAACGCGGCAACCTGACCCGCATCCTCGACACCCGTAAAGGCCAGCACGACTACCACTACGACCCACTCGACCGCTTGACCCGCGCCAACCACTCGCACGACCGGCAGGAACGCTTCGTCCACGATCCAGCGGGCAACCTGCTGATGCAAGATCGCATCGGCCCGAGCGTGATCAAAGGCAACCGCCTGTTGATGCAAGGCGACCGCCATTACGACTACGACGCCTTCGGCAACCTCCTGCGCGAACGCCGGGGCCGCGACCAGCAGTTAGTTACCGAATACCGCTACGACTGCCAACACCGACTGATCAGCGTCACCCAGCCCGACGGCAGCCAGGCCAGCTATCGCTATGACCCGTTTGGTCGGCGGATCACCAAAACCCTCAACGGCCAGACCACCGAGTTCTTCTGGCAAGGCGACACCCTGATCGCCGAACACAGCGCCGATCACCACCAGAGCTACCTCTACGAACCCAACAGCTTCCGCCCGTTAGCGCTGCTGAAAGGCTACGGCCCGGAAGCCGTAAAACCCTTCCACTACCAACTCGACCACCTTGGCACGCCACAAGAACTCACCGCACCCGATGGCGAAATCGTCTGGTCCGCGCATTACCGCGCCTATGGCCAAATCGCAAAGCTGGACGTCAACACCCTCACCAACCCGCTGCGCTTCCAGGGCCAATACTTCGACCCGGAAAGCGGGCTGCACTACAACCGCCATCGCTACTACAATCCGGACGTTGGCCGCTACCTGACGCCTGATCCCGTGAAACTGGCGGGTGGACTGAACGGCTACCAGTACGTGCCCAACCCTACGGGGTGGGTGGATCCGTTGGGATTGAATACCTGTCCGGGTGCGAATGGGTGTAAACCGGATGTCGGGGTTGGCGATCCGACCGAAAAAGCTACGGTAAACGAAGGCCAGCCTGCTTTACCTCGTCTGACACAGGCCGAACGACGCGCACGAATTGATGAGCTTGGCGAGGCGAATGCATACCGCCGTCTTGATGAACTTGAACAAGCAACACCCGGAGCGCATTTTCTGGAAAAGCATGGGGCGCAGACGTCGCTGGCTTCCCAGTTGGAACGTGCAATGACAGCTAGAAATCCTACTACCGGTGACATTGAGAGATACGTTAGCGGTTCGAATAGGGGGCAACCAAGACTTCCTAGCGCCGCGACTCATTTTATCAGCCATAGAGACCAACTAAATTCAATTCACCGCGCACAACTCATATTCAAATTGACTAACATATCGACATCCAGCAAACCTATGGACATGAAAAAAATCATTGGCGAGGGATACAAAAAAGACGGCTTCGAGTATGGAAAACAGACAAAAGCAAGAGTGATACTAGACCAGCATGGACAACCCATCACTGCCTACACGGAGTTTAAATGAAATTTTCACCCGACCTTCAAATCACCAGAAACCTGCTATTTACCTATTGTATTGAGAACGCGGACGACATAGAAAGAGAAGAGTTCATCGCCTCAAAAAACGTCAATGACGATAGAGAACTCTCTGAGCTTTTTGACAAACTAACAAAGCCTGTATTTTTTTCATACAAAGTCGATGAAAGGCAGTGGCATATAGATACACTCAAATACTTCCTAAGAACTAATGATAGCTTCGACTCCGTATTCTATCTTTTCGATACTTACTTTGAAGGCGAAATCATTGACAGAAAACAGTTTATGAGAATCTTGCTCCAGTGCCTTGTACGCTACCAAGTTGAGTTTGCTGAAAGACCACCTACATAAGGCAATGCAGACAAACCTATCGGGTAGAAAACATAGAGGGCAACCTCACTCGTCCAAACCACTGCTTAACCGCCTTTCAATCTTGACAACGATAAAAACGGAGGATGCCCTACTTAGGTAATCCCTATGAAATTAGTCCACTTGGCAAACACTGAAAAAGACCAAAAAAATGAGCCCTGCATTAACAGCGTTGCAACAGTTTTTTGGTGGCTACTTCAACCAGGACTGGGTCTACGATCACGACTCTGCAGACGAGGTCATTGACTCTTTTATAAACGAGTCAGACCCCGAGACAATATGCCAAGTAAGGCAGGAAATCATTGAGCTCTTAGCCGTTCAAAATGCAGAGATAGACCTCCAAAAAAACCTTCTCTATGAACAGTACTGTTACTACCACTATCCCCACGAGTGGCCATCAGGACGATTGTGGCTTGAACATGTCATAGAAAAGCTCGACAAGGCACTAAGCGAAGGGACGCGTGAAGGAGGATAGACGGCTTTACAACGAGATTTTCTACACATTCACCCCACTGAATGATCAAGACGTGCACTATGAGCATCCAGAATTAAACGAGGAGTTAATACGGTTGAACGTAGAGAGAATTGACGTGAGTTTTCACTGACTCTCCAAGAAAAAGGCAAAAGACAAAAGACAAAAGACAAAAGACAAAATTATTTACTTAACTCGTTATTCAAAACTGAGAATTTGGATGGGGGCGATTTACCGAGCTTATGCCCCACAAACTACTTCCTAAGCCCTTGATTTCTGAGGGCCACCTTACGTTCTATCACCAAGAGGGCTTTTAGTTTATACAGCGCAGCCCTCACTCTATTCCGGCAATCTCTCCCCTCAACTCCACGCCACCACCAACAACCCCGCCCCTAACACCAAACACAGCGGCGAGTAAAAAAATGTATCCAGCCGCGCAAACCGCGACCCACCGACCTTCTTGAAAAACCCCACCAGCTCCGAATCCCCAATCGCCCGGGCAAACATCACCAGTGCTACTGCACTAATCCCCCACTGCAAAGCATGGTTGGACACCGGCTCGAAATACAGCCCGGCCCGCAAACACACCAGCACTGCAATCGCCACCAACCCCACACCCACCAGCAACGTTCCCAGTGCCGAAGGCTTGAACGCCGGCCTTGGCCCCCTGGCGAATTCACCCGGCAGCTGCGGAATAGCCGCCATCACACCCAATTTGCCACCGGCCGCCCAGTACAAATGCACCAGGCTGATAAAACCAAACACCCCGACAATCCATCGCGCGACTAAAAAGCTCATGGCTGGATATCCTTGGAAAAGTCCGGAAGAGGATAGCCCTCTTGAGATTTTTTGCAGGCAATTCGTCGGCGGCTGATGCTAAAGTGCCGCCCCATGAAACTCGCCCGTACCGACCGCTCGCTCATTGCCTGGATGCTCTATTGCTGCGTCCTGTTCAATGTGTTCGCCTGCAGCATCGGCCACGGGCAGATGGTCGGGATGCAGCTCAACGGCATCGGCGGCCAGTTCTGTACGGTAGACCCGCGCACCCAGGCGCCGGCGCCTTACACGTCCACCGATGAATCCCTGCCCACGCTCTCGAAAGCCTTCGGTTGCCCGCTGTGCTCTACCGGTGGCATGGGCCCGCCGCTCAACTCCAGCCTCAACGTGGCCGTGCTGCCGCAACCCCATGCGCCGCCGCCGGCAATCGTTGCCAGCGCCGACATTCCTGCCCGTTTCACCTGGCCTGCGGCTAATCCGCGCGCCCCGCCCGCCTTCGCCTGATACCTGCGCTTTTTTTGATTTGCACAAGTTGCCGGCTCCCTCAGGAGTACGGGCGGCTGTGCGTTGTTTTCAAGCCATGTTTTCAGGATTCAACCATGAAACATATACCCCTTTTGGCGGGCCTGTTCGCCTGCCTGCCTGTCAGTACCTGGGCGATCGAGCTGGCACCAACCACCATTGATGGCGAGCAAACCGGTGATGCCGGCCTGGCCCTGGATCAGTCCAGTGGCATGGCCTCGCGCCTGGGGTTGAGCGTGCGGGAAACCCCGGCGTCCATCAGCATTGCCAACCGTAATGACATCGAGCGCCGAGGCGCCAAGACCTTCCAGGACGCGGCCAATACCCTGCCTGGGGTCAACGCCAGCGCGCCGCCGGGGTTCGGCGGTTTTATATCCTATCGGGGTTTTACCAGTAGCCAGATTACCCAAATGTTCAATGGCGTCGCGGTGTCCGGCGGCCTTGCCCGTCCGGTGGATGCATGGATTTATGACCGGGTCGAATTGGTCGGCGGCCCCTCCTCCCTGATCAACGGCGCCGGTTCCGTTGGTGGTTCGCTGAACTACGTGACCAAGCTCGCCACCCGCGAGGAACAAGCCGCCGAAGGGCAACTGACGTATGGCAGCTACGACACCGCCGGGATGGCCTTCGGCCTGAACCATGCGCTGACCGAACCGGGTGCCGAGGTGCAGCATTACGCGCGCCTGGACGTGAGCCGCAATACCAACCATACGTACATCGACCGCCAGCAACGCGATGCCTGGAGCGTGGCATTTTCCCTGCTGAGTGATTTCACACCAAACCTGTCCCACACCCTGGCGCTGGAATACCAGGACGAGCACGAAGACAGCCCCTATTGGGGCACGCCAGTGCTCAACCCGAAGTCGGGCGAGCTGAAGATCGACAAGCACAACCGCTTCAACAACTACAACGTGGCCGACGGCCGTTATGAGCAACGCACGATCTGGATGCGCTCGATCATCGACTACCGGATCAATGACAGCACCACCCTGAAAAATACGCTCTATCACCTCGACAGCCAGCGCGACTATCGCAACCTGGAAACCTACCAGTACAACGCCGACAACAGTGCGGTAAATCGCTCGACGGCCTATCAGGTGCGCCATCAGGGAGAGCAGAACGGCAACCAGTTCGAACTGCGCCATGACGACACCGTCTTCGGGTTGAGCACGACCTGGTCAGGTGGCTTTGAGTACAAGGTCAACAGCACCACCAGCAACCCACTGAACGTACCGGGTAAAAACACGGTGGACCCGAACAACTACGATCCGGGGCATTTCTATGACCTTCCGGGTACCAAACCCGGCTTCGATCCGGACAAGACCAACGCAGTCACCACCAAAGCGCTGTTCGTTGAAAACCGCCTGGGCCTGACCGACAAACTGTCGCTGCTCACGGGCCTGCGCTACGACGCGATCGACCTTGAGGTCACCAACCATCGGGACATCACCGCGAGCAATCCGCGGCACGTCAAGCGCAGTTGGGAGCCGGTGACCGGGCGTATTGGCCTGACCTATCAGTTCATCCCACAAGCCAATGTCTACGTGCAATACAGCACCGCCGCCGAACAGCCGAGCAGCACTACCCAGGTATTCGACGTGTCCACCGGCAAGCAATGGGAAGTGGGCAGCAAGTTTGATTACCTCGACGGTCGCGGTTCGGCCACCGTTGCCGCCTACCGGATCGAGCGCAAAGACTTCGCCGTGACCGACCCGTTGGACCCGACCAACAGCATCCCGGTGGGCGCGCAGTCATCCAAGGGTATCGAGTTGGCCAGTTCGTTGCGGGTCACGCCTAAGCTATTGCTGGAGGGCAACTACGCCTGGGTCGATGCCGAGTACGAGGACTTCAACGAGAAAATCGCCAGCGGTGCCGTGGTGTCGCGCAAGGGTAATACGCCGACCAATGTGCCCAGGCAGGTGGGTAATCTGTGGCTGACCTATGACTTTGCCGAAGACTGGCAAGGGGGTGTGGATGCGCGGTATGTGGCGTCGGTGTATGCCGATAACGCGAATACGCTGACGGTGCCGGCGTATACGCTGTTCGGTACGTTCCTGACCTACAAGGTGGATCAACACACCTCCGTGACGGGCCGGGTGCGCAACCTGACCAATGAGGTGTATGCCGAGTTTGCCCACGTGTCACCGGCATATTACCTCGGGTCGCCGAGGACGTTTGAGCTGGCAGTGCAGACCAGGTTCTGACACAAACCCTGTAGGAGCCCGGCTTGCCGGCGATGGCGTCTTCGAGGTTGCCATCGCCGGCAAGCCGGGCTCCTACGAGGGCCTCTTCTATTTCAGGCTGGTTTCTACCTTACGAGGGCCTCTTCTATTTCAGGCTGGTTTCTACCTTCTGCGCTACATCCTCGGTCAACCAGGCCTTCCAGATTTCAGGATGATCCTTAAGGAATGCCTGGGCGACTTCACGCGGCTGGCTGTGCTTTTCGCTCATTTCGGCCAGCGCCTTGTTCAGCGGTTCGATCGGAAGGTCGACCTTGGCAAAAAACTCGGCGATCTGCGGATGCTCTTTCTGGAACGGCGTAGACACACCAATGCTCAGTTTGGAGGCCAGGGAGCGGGTGGGTTTCGGGTCAGGGTTGTCCGCATCCGTCAGCGTTTTCCAGGCTTGAGCATCAAACGGCGGCTCTTCCAACTGGATCAGTTTGTAGCGCCCCATCAGCGGCGTAGGTGACCAGTAATAGAACAACACCGGTTTACCCCGACGGATCGACGAGGCAATCTCGGCGTCCAACGCGGCACCCGAACCACTGCGGAAGTTCACGTAGCTGTCGTCAAGCCCATACGCCTTGAGTTTCTGTTTGTTGACCACTTCAGAGGTCCAGCCAATCGGGCTGTTGAGGAAGCGGCCCTTGGTCGGTGCTTCCGGGTCCTTGAACACGTCCTTGTAGCGCGCCAGGTCCTTCACGCTGCGCAGGTCCGGCGCCAGGGGCTTGATACCTCTGGCCGGGTCGCCCTTGACCACGTACTCAGGCACCCACCAGCCTTCGGTAGCGCCCTTGACGATGTCCCCAAGCCCCACCACTTTGCCTTCTGCCTCGGCCTTGACCCACACCGGACTGCGGCCGGCCCACTCTTCGCCGATCACCTGGATGTCGTTCTTCGCCAGAGCGGTTTCCAGGGTGATGGTGGTGCCGGGCAAGGTGTCGGTGGGCAGGTCATAGCCCTTTTCGACAATTACCCGCAGCACCTCGGTGATCAGGCTGCCACTTTCCCAGTTCAGGTCTGCAAAATGAATCGGCGCGGGGGCAGCCGATACCGGCAGCGACGCCACCGACAGACTCAGGGTCGTCAGCGAGGCCGCCAACAGCGTTCGAATTCCTTTCATGCTTTGCACCTCATGCCTACAGCAATAGCGGACGGCTTTGCTGTAACACCGCGAAGCCTCTGAATACTTAAGTCAACTCAACTGTAGTAGAGGTTCCGGGGAACAGGGCATGTCGCCGGTTTTACGGCGGATTGTTCAGGCGCTGCAGCTCGCGGCGCACCATGCTGGCGAACTCGGCGGGCTTGAGTGCATACAACTGGCCGGCGACCCAGTTCAACCAGGCGCCCTGCAACTCGGGCTTGCGGGCAAACAGTTGAGCCGCCCTGGCTTGGGCATCGAGCAGGTGTTGCTCGTGGAACTGCGCCCTGCCCTGGCTCATTACTCGCTGGCCTTGAAGGTCACGAGTTCACCCTTGCGCCATTTGGCAGCCTTGCCGGTGACGGCCTTCAGGGTCTTGGTCAGGCCTTCTACCAATTGCTCATTGGCGGCGAACACCAACATCACGCTGTGACCTTCCTTGAACACGATGCCCTGGCCTTCGGCCGAGGAAACAAAGGCGTATTCGCCCAGGCCATACACCGTCAACTTGATATCGCGAAACTTCAGCTCGAACTTGCCGCCTTCACGACTGGGCAACACCGCAGCGCGAAAATGGTCACCTACCTTGAGTTCCAGGCGCGGCTTATCGTCTACCACCAACGCCGCTTCGGTATCGATCTCGGCGATGTAGATCCCTTCGGGCGTCTGCTCGGTGATGTAGATGAAACGGGATTGAAACAGCTTGACCAACTTTGCGCGCAAATCACCCAGCACGAATAACGCGTGCATATCCAGATTACTGACTGCCAAGGAAACGCCCCCACATCAAAAGGGTGCTGTCCGCCCAAGCGGGCAGCACAAAAAAACGGCCGAAACGGCACGATCACACAACAAATTCACTGAAAAAACTGAAGAAGATCACGCTGCCAGGCCATAAGACTAGTACAGGCCTGCCCGACGCACCTTAAACAGGTCGCCAGGCGTTGCAGGAAATCACAGGTTTAACGGCCAGAGAATACCGACCGCCCCACTTCAGATAATAACCCTTTAAAAAATGCATTTTTCCGACACCCAACACAGACGCTAATGTTTTGGATGGAACCAGGCGCCCGGTGCTGACGACAATACTAAAACAGCAACACGGGTCAAAACCACCCGGAAGACTGCAAACGGGTCCGCAAGATCGATCGACAGGAGCAGATTATGCAACGACCTCAACCGATTGCCATACCCTCCGGCACGGGTTCATCCTTTCTGGATGACGGCCGATTCTACTCCCTATACCCGCACGGCGGTTGCCTGCATTCGGCGCTCTACCGAGTATTGCCCGCCGGAAGGAATTTCTTCCATATCCTTGAGGTGCCCAGCGGGCGGATCAAAGGTTTTCGCCGTGGCCATAATCAAGCCTGCGAACTGGCCAGGCAACTGGAAGCCAGCCTATACGCAACCCACGGCTAAACGTCGGCTGTCGTTTCGTCATCTGGCTGACTTTACCGCGCCGCCCGCGCCTAACAACTGCCATACTGGTCCGTCCATTGAGATTTGTCCCCTTGCGGTGCAGGTTTCATCAGCGCAACTACCTCCAAGGGAAGGCAATACGTGACGGAATTTGATATTGGCGAATTTTTCATCCATGGCGAGTGCAGGGAAATAGACGGCGAATTCCAGGCAGTGATTGTGATGCGGGCCAAGGCGCCCCTCACCACCGTGACGACCCACCAGGTAGAAAAGGACCGTTGGTTCAAAACCGCAGACGCTGCCAACACGGCTGCCAAGGATGCCGCAAAAGCCCTTAAGGCCGCCGTCGATTCGGGCGCGCTGACCTCTTGACCACCTGGCGCGAAAATCCGATCGAACTCTGACCCGTCACAACCCTCCCATGCATACGATGATCAGCCTGCATGGAGAACGATATGGATGCGCCGACGTACACCCTCGAAGACTTGTTTGAACAACTTGGCCTGGACTCCTCCCCGGAAGCGATTGACGCCTTTATTGGCGAACATCCCCTGGCCGATGGCGTAAAGCTGATCGATGCGGATTTCTGGTCACCGCAACAAGCGCAATTCCTTAAAGAGGAACTGCGGGTAGACGCAGTCTGGGCTATCGCGGTCGACGAACTGAACGAGCGCCTGCACCGGCCACGCTGAAGCTTCAATGCAGGCTGTCTGACTGCTCCAGGCGCAATGAGGCCTCCCAGGCAGCCCTGCACTCTTCGGCCTCGTCGCGACTGGCGAACGCCGTACCCCGCTGCTCGCCGTTTAGCAGCACCACCCAACAGGCTTTTTGGCCCAGCGCTCGCAAGGTCGCCGGTACACCACTGCCGATCATCACCGCGACATCGACTCTGCTTTGCATGGAACGCCTCCGGAGAATTAGTTAGCTGGCTAACAATATTCGCCATGCTACGGTTTTCCTCCAGTTGGAAAAAGCTATCCCCGGAATAGCTCCCTTGCATAACCTGTAACAATCCCCGTCGTCATTCGGGTTTGTAACCCAACCGCAAGCCGCCCCAATGCCTGCCATTGACCATGATGGGCACCGATAAATCGTGCATCAACTCGCCGGTATCGCGGGTATAGGTTTGCAACAACACCGCCTGCTGGTGGCTGCCGCAGCGGATGCCGGTGCGGTCTTCAAACTTGCGCTTGGTACGATTTTGTACTGCGTCCACCTGGGCATCGCCGGTCAAGGTTTTGGAAAACGCCTTGTTGTGGGTCGGTACGTAGCCCTGGGGCGTGCAGGCAATGGCGAATACCAAACCCTCATGCCGGGGCAGCAAGGCCTCCTGGATGGTTGGCAGCACCTGATCGGTGTAGCCGTCGAAACGTGTGTGGTACTTGCTCGGCCGGGTGTTGGGAATGGGCGTGTAACTGCGGTCGAACAGGTCATCAAGGCTGATACGGTTTTGCAGCACGTCGGCTTCAAACTGCGCGGCGATACGACCAGCCCCTTCGCGGGCCAGGTCATAAATGCGCTGGTGGTAGTCGTCCAGGCCTACTTCGGCGAGGCGCTCGCTGATGGTTTCTGCCTGGCCTTCCATTTGTACGGCGGCGTCTGCCAACTGCTGCGTTTGCTGGTCGCTGACGGTCAGATCACTGCGCATTTGCTCCACCGCATGGAACAGGCTGTCGAGTTGGGCACGGTTGGTGTCGGCGCCCTGGGCGATTTCACTGACCTGGCCTTCCACGTCCGCGGCCAGGGCGGCGATGCTGTCCAGTTGCTCACCAGCGTGCTCTACCTGTTCTACGCCGGATTGCAAATCTGCCGACAACTGCCGGATCTGCTCCACGACCTGGGCGGTACGCTGCTGGATATCCGCCACCATCACCCCGACTTCATCGGTGGCCGTGGCAGTTCGACCTGCCAGGCCACGCACTTCATCGGCGACAACCGCAAAGCCGCGGCCATGCTCACCGGCCCGGGCCGCTTCAATTGCCGCGTTCAAGGCCAGCAGGTTGGTCTGGCTGGCAATCGACTGGATCACCAGCGTGACGCGTTGGATCTCTTCACTGCGCTGGCTCAAGGCTTCGATCAATTGGCGGCTGTCGTTGGCGCGCTGGCTGAGTTGATGCATGCGGGTGATGGACTGCGCCAGCACCTCACGCCCTTCGGTACTGCGCTGATGGGCCTGGCTCGCGGCGCCAAGGGCTTGGCGACTCAGTTGCGAGGTGACCTTCTCGGTGCCAATCATCACTTCGGCGCTGCTGACAATCTGCTTGGCTGCGCCCAGTTGCGATTGCAGCCTGGCCGCCAGTTGCTTGACCGAATAGGCCACGCCGGCAGCAGACAATGCGTTATGGCTGGTGGTGTAGGACAGGTCGCGGGTCAAGTCGCCGATTGCGTCGCTGGCTTCGGACGCTGCAACGCTGGGAGTGCGATGTGTCAGGCGGGGTAGCCAGATCAGCAGCAGGGCCACCGGCAGGCACAGGTAAATCGAAAGTTGGGCGAACGCCATGCCCAGCAGCAACAGCACCAGGGCGGTGCTTTGCAGGAGCGGCGTCAACCAGCCGGGCGACTGTCGCGCCACCGCCGGTGGTGACACTGCTGCGCCCATCAGAGATCCGTCTCCAGCCATGTTCGTTACCCCACTGCTTGTCGTTATTGTGACTGCATTAAACGCCACTATGTAGCCATTATCCATGGGCCTTTAGTGGGGGGCTTGCAGCAGATCAATAAACGGGGGGAACGGGCCACGCTCTGTAGGAGCCCGGAGTGCCGGCGACGGCGGCTCCAGGCACGCAGCAAACCTCAAGGGCTCATCGCCGGCAAGCCGGCTCCTACAAGGACGGCATCAGGCTTGACGCTGGTGCTTGTCGATTTGCTCGTGGCGCTCTTGCGCTTCGATGCAGTACTTGGTGGTCGGGCTGATCAGCAGGCGCTTGAGGCCGATAGGCTCGCCGCTGTCATCACACCAGCCGAAGGAATCTTCCTTGATACGGCCCAGGGCCTGCTCAAGTTGCGGCAGCATGCGCTGGTCGCGGTCGATAGCGTTCACCAGCCAGGTGCGCTCTTCTTCGACAGAAGCGGCGTCAGCCGGGTCAGCCGGGGTGTCCAGGCTTTCGATGGCGATGCGGTTCTGCTCAATGCGCTCGTGGTGTTCCACTTTCATGTCTTGCAACAACTGCTCAAAAAAAGCGTGCTGCTCGGCATTCATGTAGTCATCCGCCGGCATGGCCAGCAACTTTTCCTTTGTCATTGATTTCTCTATAAAAAATACGTGCATCAAGGCGAATAAGGGAGCGTTCCGGAAGGCCTGTGCAGGTCTCGGAAAGGCGCCGTCCATTTCAAGCGCCACCCGGCACTCAATTTACGAGGGGCGGCAGTCTAAGGCCGACTTGAGGGCTCAGCAACTGAAATGACAGGCATTTTTTCCAAGATAACCCGCAAAGGCACCAGGACGGGCTCGGCGAACGGTCATCGGAGTGCGTTTATAGCAAGAAATTCAGTGTTGTGGAGCTATATAGAAGACAAACGGTTAAACGTTGATGGCAAAACGCTCATGTGGGAGCCGCGCTTGCCCGCGATGCAGTCGACTCGGTCTGTCAGCGAGACCAAGCTGATGCTATCGCAGGCAAGCCAGCTCCCACATTGATTGATGCAGCCTTCAGTACCGCTTCAGCGCTTGAGCTTGCGCTTGTTGCGATACTGGTCGATCACCACCGCTACCACGATGATCAGGCCCTTGATGATGTCCTGGATGTACGCATCCACGCCCACAAAGGTAAACCCGCTGGCCATCACCCCGAGAATCAACGCGCCGATCACGGTGCCGGTGATGCGCCCTACGCCGCCCGCCAGGCTGGTGCCGCCGATCACTGCGGCGGCAATCGCGTCCAGCTCGTATGACATGCCCATGCCCGCTTGCCCGGTGGCCGCCCGTGCCGAGGCCACCACGCCGGCCAGGCCTGCCAGCAAGCCGGCGATGCTGTAGACGATGATCAGGTGACGCTTGACGTTGATCCCCGAGGTACGCGCGGCCTGCATGTTGCCGCCGATGGCGTAGGTGTATTTGCCGTACTTGGTGTAGCGCAGCGCGATATGGAAGATCACCGCTACCACCAGGAAGATCACCACCGGCATCGCGCCATGGCCGATCGCCGTGTAGGAATCCGAGAGCATGCTCACCGGCTGGCCTTCGGTGTAGTAACGCGCCAGGCCGCGGGCCGAGACCATCATGCCGAGGGTGGCGATAAACGGTGGAATCCCGGTGACCGCAATAATACTGCCATTGATTGCCCCCGCCAGCAGCCCCACACCCAGGCCCATCGCCACGGGTATCCATACCGGCAGGTCAGTCAGGGACGGAAACACCGCACGGGAAAAGTCGGACGTCTGCGCCAGGCTGGCGGCGATCATTGCCGACAAGGCCAGCACCGAACCCGAGGACAAATCAATACCGGTGGTGATGATCACCTGGGTCACGCCTATCGCCAGCAGGCCGATGATCGACACTTGCAGGATCATCAGCACCAGGCGCTGGGAGTTCATCAAAAAGCTCTGGTCGCGTACGATCCAGCCGAACAACTCAAACACCAGGCCAATGCCGATCAGCACCAGCAGGATGCTCAGTTCGGTGGGGATGCGTCGACGGTGCTTGACCGGCGCGGTGGCAGGCTTCTTTTCCTCGGGTTTGCTTTCCAGTATCGCGTTCATAACCACTCACCTTTTTTTATCGCGTCGCGCCGGCCACAACGGGCCGGCGCCGTCTGTTCGTTAGTGGACCGCCGTCATACCGGAAGCCAGTTGCATGACTTTTTCCTGGGTCGCATCGCTGCGGTCCAGGGTGCCCATCAGGTCGCCTTCGTGCATCACCATCACCCGGTCGCTCATGCCCAGCACCTCTGGTAGCTCCGAGGAAATCATGATCACGGCCATGCCTTCGCTGGCCAGGTAGGAAATCAGCCGGTAGATCTCGGCCTTGGCGCCCACGTCGATGCCACGGGTGGGTTCGTCGAGGATCAACAGCCGCGGGTTGGTCATCAGCCAGCGCGCCAGCAAGGCTTTTTGCTGGTTGCCACCGGACAAGGTGTCGATGCATTGCTCCAGCGACGGGGTTTTCACCCGCAGCTTGGTGCACATGTCTTCGCACAGGGCACGCAGGGCTTTTTGCTGGATAAAGCCGTTGCCGGAGTAATGCGGCAGCACGGCCATTTCCATGTTTTCGAGCACCGACAGGCACGGGAACAGACCACTGAGCTTGCGGTCTTCGGTCAACAGCGCAAAACCCTTCTCGATGGCCATGTGCGGATCAGTGATGCGTACGGTCTTGCCGTCCAGCTGGATCTCGCCGCCGGAGCTTGGGGTGATGCCAAAGATGGTTTCGGCCACGTTGGTACGGCCCGAGCCCATCAAGCCGGCAATGCCGAGAATCTCCCCGGCGTGCAGGTCAAACGACACGCCCTGGAACACCCCGTCCAGGCGCAGGTCGCGCACCGACAGCAGCAAATTACCGATAGGTTTATCGCGCACCGGGAACAGCTGGCTCAACTCACGCCCCACCATCATCGAGATCAAGCTGTCGCTGTTCATGCTGTCGGCCCGCTGCAGCCCTATATAGGCACCGTCGCGGAACACCGCCACTTCGTCGGCGATGGAGAACACTTCGTTCATTTTATGGGTGATGTAGATGATGCCTTTGCCCTGGGACTTGAGGTCGGCAATGATCGAAAACAGGTGAGCCACTTCCTTGTCGGTAATGGCTGAAGTCGGTTCATCCATGATCAGGATGTCGGAGTCATAGGACACCGCCTTGGCAATCTCGACCATCTGCCGCTCGGCGATGCTCAGGTTGCCGACGTGCTCTTCCGGGTCGAGGTTGATCCGCAGCCGGGCCAGCAGCTCGGCGGTGCAGCGGTGCATTTCCCGGTGGTTGACCATGTGCAGGCCGTTGAGCTGTTCGCGGCCGATCCAGATGTTCTCGGCGATGCTCATGTGCGGCATCAGGTTGAGTTCCTGGTGGATCATCGCGATGCCGGCTTGCAGCGCGGCCAACGGCGTTTCGAATTTGATCGGCTTGCCACGCAGGCGGATTTCACCGGCGTCGGGTTGATAGATGCCGGCAATGATCTTCATCAGCGTCGACTTGCCCGCGCCGTTCTCGCCCATCAGCGCCAGCACCGAGCCGGGGCGCACCCGCAGCTGCACATCGGCCAGGGCCACGACGCCGGGAAAGCCTTTGCTGATGTTGGAGATTTCCAGCAGGTAGGGCTCGGTCAGCCCGTCGGGTTGCGGGCCCGGCAGCGGGGCTTGCGAAGCAGTCGCTTGAGCAAACATATCGGGTACTCCGTCAGCAGGGCCGCCGTGGCCGCCCTGCCGGTTTATTGTTGTTATTGAGGGCTACTTGAAGTCTTTGACGTTGTCTGGCGTGATCAGCTTGAACGGGATCACCACGTTCTGCTCGACGGCCTCGTGCTTCGCCATCTTGCGCGCCGCTTCCACCGAACCCACGGCCTGGCCGTTGGCGTCCTGGAACACCGACACCGTCATCTCGCCCCGGGTGATCGCGTTCAACCCGTCCGGCGTGCCGTCAACCCCACCGATCAATACGCTGCCCGGTTTAACGCTGGCGGTCTTCAGGGCCATGGCGGCCCCGATGGCCATTTCATCGTTGTTGGCGACCACGGCGTTGAACTCACGCCCCTGGGTCAACCAGTCGTTGACCAGGGTCATGCCCTTGTCGCGCAGCCAGATACCGGTCTGTTCCTGTTCGATCTTGATGCCCGGGTACTTGGCAAGGATTTCCTTTACACCGTCGGTACGGTTGGTGGTCGAGTTGTTGGCCAGGTCGCCCAGCAGAATCACGATCTTGCCCTTGCCGCCCATCTTGTCCGCCAGATACTGCATTTGCAGGCGACCGGCCTCCTTGTCATCGGAAACCACGGTGGCCACGCCTTTGGGCAAGTCTTTCTGGTCAGGACGGCGGTTGACGAAAACCAGCGGGATGCCCGCCTCGGTCGCGGCCTTGATCATCCTGCCGGTGGACGCAGTGTCGACCGGGTTGACCACAATGGCGTCGACCTTCTGGCTGATAAAGTTTTCCACCTGACTGAGCTGCTTGACCACGTCGGCACGGGCATCTTCGAATTGCAGTTGCACGCCGTCACCCTTGGGATAGGACTTGGCTTGCTTGTCCATGTCTTCGCGCAGGTAGGTCAGCCAGGTGTCGTCGAACTGCGACATGCTGACGCCCACCTTGATGTCGGCGGCGCTCGCCACACCGCTGGCAAGCATGATGGACAGGGCCAGCGAGGCGAAACGGATCTTGGTCTTCATGAACGGTCTGTCTCCAAATTCTTGTTGGTTTTTTGGACGTACGTTTACTTAGAACTCTTGTTGTTGCGAGGAAGGCAGCCGAACGATCGGCGCTCCCGGAATGCAGCACACCAGGGCGCCCTTGCTTTCGACGCACAGGACATTAAGGAAGGCGAAATACAGAGGCCGTGCGCGGGGCAGACCGCGACGTGGGAGGGCAGGATGTAAAACTCGCAGTACAGCGTTGAAGATTTTCATCTGACGGTACCTGGTTGTTTTGATCTTGTTTTTGTCGAGTCGTCCGAATCGAGTCCGAACGTACTTTATGCAACCTGGAATGACTTTATTGGAAAATAATTTCCATATCAACCTGTTTTAGAATTTTATTCTATTTTTCATCTTTGACGCTCCACATCAGCCATTTCCACGACCTGCTGACGCTCGGAGCTGAGGCGCGCGGCATCCAGCACACGGGTGGTTGCCAACGCATCCCGCGCATCCACCGGCAATGGACCATGGCCTTCCACCGCGCTTTGCAGCTGACTGTAGAACTGGTTCCAGCGGCCCTTTTCCGACGGGACCCGCTCGCGTTCCTCGCCTTGCTCAAACCAGCCCCAGCGTCGATGTTCTTCGGCGCCCCAGTGCTCGCCTTCGGTTTTCGGGGTCTTGCCGGCCAACAGCGCGTCTTCCTGGCCGTCCAGCCCTTCGACGGTGTAGCAACCGGCCGTGCCATTCACCCGAAAACGCGGGGCCTGGCTGTTTTGCAGGGCACTGCCCCACAGGTGTGAAACCACCCCGTTGGCGTGGGTCAACGATACAAAAAAGCCGTGGTCCACGTTGGGCTCATCCGCGGTGTAGTGCAACTGCGCGAACACCCGCTCCACCGGGCCGAACAGCTGCATGGCCTGGTCCACCAAATGGCTGCCCAAATCCCGCAGGAAACCACCGCCGCTGGCATTGCCCACCGAGCCTGGGTTGTAGCGCTCCACACGGGACTCGAAGCGGGTCACGGTACCCAGGGCGCCGGCATCGATCAGCTTGCGCACGGTCAGGAAGTCCGAGTCCCAGCGGCGGTTCTGGTAGACACTGAGCAGCACGCCCTGGCGCTCGGCGGCGGTAATCAAGGCTTGTGCCTGTTCGGCGTTGCTGGCAAAAGGTTTGTCGCTGACCACCGCCACACCGTGCTCAATGGCCTCCAGCACCAGCGCCGGGCGGCCCTTGAGGGTGGTGGAGATCACCAGGGCATCAACGCCCGCATCGGTGATCTGCCCGATACTGTCAAAGGCTTTGACACCGGGGTGGTCCGTCGCCAGTTGCTCGCGACGTTCAGGTGAACGCGTCACCACCCCGACAAAGGTCGCCCCCGGCAAGCTGGCTATCAGGGGTGCATGAAAAACGCGGCCACCCTTGCCGTATCCAACCAGTCCGATTCGCATACAAATACTCCTTGGTTAATTGTGGCGAGGGAGCTTGCTCCCGCTCGACCGCGTAGCAGTCGCAACATTTTGGGGGCGTTTCGCACCCCAGCGGGAGCAAGCTCCCTCGCCACAGAACACGCCACAACGATCTAAGAGCACAGTTCGCGGGTAACCCGCTCCAGCATCATCCGGTTGGACTCATCCGGCCGGTCTTCCCAGGCAAACACCGACACCGTGGCGATGCCGTCGAACTTGATTTCCCGCAGGGTGCCAAAAAACGCCTCCCAGTTGACCTCGCCCTGGCCGATGTCCAAGTGCTGGTGCACGGTGGCGGTGACGCCCGGCGGGTTGACGATGTAGCGCAAGTTGGACGACGCCCGGTGGTTGTAGGTGTCGGCAATGATCAAATGGCTGAGTTTGGAGCCTGCGTACTTGAGCATCGAGGCGATATCGCCCTTGCCGTCGTCGTAGAAGAAGGTATGCGGCGCGGCGTAGAGGTAGTTGATCCAGTCACGGTCGAGGCCGCGGATGATGTCGACCGACTCGTTGTTGCGCTCGCAGAAGTCGTACGGATGCGCCTGGATATCCAGCTTGACGCCTTCACGTTCGAACTCCGGCATCAGTTCGTCCATGGAGCGCATGAACTGGTTTTCGCACACCAGCGGGTTGTCGGACTGGCCGGTGAATTCGCTGTTGACCAGTTCGCAGTCCATTTCCACGGCGATCTGGATCGCGCGCTTCCAGTTGCGTACGGCGGCAACACGCAAGCCTTCGTCGGCGGCGGCCCAGTGGTACATGGGCAGCAGCGACGAGAGCTGCACGCCGGCGTCGCTCAAGGCCTTGCGAAATTCCTTGATGCGCGCCCGGTCCACCCGGGCGGCCTTGTAGAACGGCAGGAAGTCTTCACGGGGTGAAAGTTCGATGTGCTGGTAGCCCAGCTCGGCGGCCTTGTCGACCATTTGGCCGAGGGGCAGGTGGCGGTACATGTAGGGGTCTAATGCGATGCGCATGTTAGAAGCTCTCCCGAATCTGAGGGTGGGACCCGATCAAATGTGGGAGCTGGCTTGCCTGCGATAGCGGTGTATCAGGCGACAGTGATGTTGAATGTGCCGCCTTCATCGCAGGCAAGCCAGCTCCCACACTGGCCGGGGTCCTCCAGTGGAATAGGTGGTTATCCGTAGAAATGTGGACGGGGCGGCAGACCTACTTTCACAATCTGCCCATTGTTCTGCGCTTCGATACACGCATCCGCCGCCACCGCCGCCGCAAAACCATCCCACGCCGACGGCCCGCCGACCTGCCCTGCCCTTACGCCATCAATGAACGCCTGCAACTCGACGTCATAGGCCGCGATAAACCGGTCTTTCCAATCCATCAGGATCGCGTTCGACAGCTTGGCCCCGCTGCGCATCTGCACCTGGGACGGCTCCGGCAACTTGGCGATGCCCGTCTCGCCCACCACTTCACACTGAATGTCGTAGCCGTACTGGCAGTTCACGAATACTTCCACATCGATACGCGTGCCCTTGGCGGTTTCCAGCAGCACGATCTGCGGGTCACGCAAGTGCGCCAGCGCCTTGCTCGATTTACGCGGGAACACCACCTGCACCGATACGTAGTCATCGGCCAGCAACCAGCGCAACACATCCAGCTCGTGGATCAAGGTGTCGGTAATCGCCATGTCGGTCTTGTAGTTCTCGCCCACGCTCGGGTTGCGGTGGGCGCAGTGCAGCATCAACGGTTCGCCGATCTGGCCGCTGTCGATCACCGCTTTCAACGCGCGATAGCCCTGGTCATACGGGCGCATGAAGCCCACTTGCACCAGGCGCTTGCCGTGGGCCACTTCGGCCTCGACGATCTTGCGGCAACCTACGGCGGTCACGGCCAGTGGTTTCTCGCAGAACACCGGTTTGCCGGCAGCAATGGCCGCCAGCACGAACTCTTCGTGGCTCGGGCCCCAGGAGGTCACGAGGATCGCCTCGACTTGCGGCGAGTTGATCAGCGCGTGGCCGTCCGGGTACACCTCGGCGGTGAGTTTCAGGTCCGAGACGACCTTGGCAGCCTGCTCAAGGTTGATGTCCGTCACGGCCACCACCTGGCTGTTGAGCAAGGTCTGGCTGCAACGACGAATATGATCCTGGCCGATGGCGCCAGTACCGATAACACCCAACTTCAAAGACATGGAAACACTCCTCTTGTTATTAGTACTGCCGGGCCTTGGCCAGGCGTTCATTGAGTTGTTTGGCTACCGCATCGGTGCGCTCGCTGGTGGACACCTGCGCCACACCCACGCGCCACCACGACAGGTATTTGTGGATCATGGTTTTGGGCAAAACCTTGATATCAATCAGCGTCGACACCGTTTGTGTAAGCGCATCGGCCAGCGCCGCCTGCAGCTGCTCCACGGTATTGACCTTATAGGTCTTGCAGCCATAGGCCGCCGCGCTCATGGCGAAGTCCACCGGCACAAAACCGCCGTCGAGCTTGCCGGTTTCAGGGTTACGGAAGCGGAACTCGGTGCCGAAGCTGTCCATGCCGTGTTCCATCTGCAGGTTGTTGATGCAGCCGAAGGTCATGTTGTCCAGCAGCACCACGTTGATCTTGCGCCGCTCCTGGATCGAGGTGGCCAGCTCCGAATGCAGCATCATGTAAGAGCCATCGCCCACCAGTGCGTAAACCTCGCGCCCAGGCTCGGCGAGCTTGACGCCCAATGCGGCGTTGACCTCGTAGCCCATGCACGAATAGCCGTACTCGACGTGGTAGGTGTTGACGCCCTTGCTGCGCCAGCTGCGCTGCAAGTCACCGGGCAGGCTGCCGGCGGCGGCGACGATGATCGCGTCGTCGGCCAGGGTTTCATTCAACACGCCGAGTACGCGGCTTTGGGTCAGGCAGGAACCGGTCAGCTCGATGAATTCGCGCAGCACCGCCGGGTCCATATGGTCGTTGATTTCCGGCACGAAGTTTTCGGTCTGGTAATCGGCCTGGTAGATGCGGTCGACCTCGGCGTCGAGCTGCGCCTTGGCATCCCGTGGTTGATCGCCCCAGCTGGAGCGATAGTCGCCCAGGGCTTCAGCCAGCGCTTGGAGGCCTACCTTGGCATCCGCCAGCAACTGCACGGCATCCAGTTTCAGCGCATCGCACGGGCTGATATTGAGGTTGAGAAACCGCACTTCAGGGTGTTTGAACAGCGACTTCGACGACGTGGTGAAGTCGGTATAACGCGTGCCGATGCCGATAATCAGGTCGGCTTCCGGCGCCAGCAGGTTCGCCGCCAGGCAACCGGTTTCACCGAGGCCGCCGAGGTTCAGTGGATGGCTGGACACCACCGCGCTCTTGCCCGCCTGGGTTTCCGCGAAAGGAATGTCGAAACGCTCGGCAAAGGCTTGCAGCGCGGCGTTCGCCCCGGAGTATTTGACCCCGCCGCCACACACGATCAGCGGTTTACGCTTGCCCTTGAACGCCGCCACCGCATCGCCCAGCATCGCCTCGGTGGCCGGACGACGGTCGATACGGTGCACACGTTTTTGCAGGAAGTAATCCGGGTAATCCCAGGCTTCAGCCTGCACATCCTGCGGCAGGGCCAGGGTCACGGCGCCGGTTTCCGCCGGGTCGGTGAGCACACGCATGGCGTGAATCGCCGCCGTCATCAACTGTTCGGGGCGATTGATGCGGTCCCAGTATTTGCTCACCGCACGAAAGGCGTCGTTGGTGCTGATGCTCAGATCGTGGAACTGCTCGATCTGTTGCAGTACGGGGTCCGGCTGGCGGCTAGCGTACACGTCACCGGGCAACAGCAGCAACGGGATCCGGTTGGCCGTCGCGGTCGCCGCAGCGGTCAACATATTCGCCGCGCCCGGCCCTACCGAAGAGGAGCAAGCGTAGATCTTGCGGCGCAAGTGCTGCTTGGCAAAACCAATTGCCGCGTGGGCCATGCCCTGCTCGTTGCGGCCCTGATGCACCACCAGATCACCGCTGTCCTGTTCCAGCGCCTGGCCAAGACCCAGCACATTACCGTGGCCGAAAATCGTGAAAATGCCGGCGACGAATTTGCTCTGCACACCATCGACTTCGATGTACTGGTTATCCAGAAACTTCACCAGGGCCTGGGCCATGGTCAATCGGGTTGTGGTCATGTGGTGCCCCTTATCGTTTCTGCAGGTGGGCCATGCTCGCCCCCAAGGCCTGCTTGATATCCGCCAGCCCATGCACGCTTTCGGCGAACGGCTCGAACGACAGGTGGCCGCTGTAGCCGGTGCTGAGTAAGGTGTCGATCTGCGCGGCGTTGCCGAGGATGTCACCCTCGCCCACCAATACGCGGTGGCCGTCGCGGATCGAGTTCAGCGGCGCCTGCGCATCTTCCACGCCAGAGATATGCACCAGCCCGGTCAACTCAGGGAAGAACTCATGTTCGCTGGCCAGGTGGTGGTGAAAGGTGTCGTGCACCACACGGAACACATCCAGGCCACCGATGGCCTTGATCGCATCCACCGCCACGCGTTTGCGGCGCAGGGAGCATTCTTCAAATCCCAAGGGCTCGACAAAACCGAGAATCCCGTATTCGCGCAGGATCGGCGCCAGCTCGCTCAAGGCTGTGCGCAAGCCGGTCGCACGCTGGGCTTCGTTGCGTGAATCGGCACGGTCGTTCAACGGGCACATCACCAAGGCCTGCGCACCGCATTCGCGGGCATAGGCAGCCAGCTTGATCGCCTGGGCGCGGCGTTCGTCATTCCACACATCGAAGGGGTACAGCGCGTTGATCGTCAGCACGGTGATGCCGTGCACCGCGCACAATTCGCGCACGCGGCTGGCGGGGGTGCCGTCTTCAATCTCGATGCCTTTAAGGTCGTTGCGGATCTCGATGGCGTCGCATTTGAGGGTCACCGCCAACTGGATAAAATCCGGCAGGGAAAGGCTGGGGGCGACCATGCGGTTCAGGGCAAAACGTAGAGGCGACTTCATTATTGTTGTGCTCCACACTCGAAAAAGTTACTTGGCGGTTGGCATGCTGAATTCAGGGCCCTTGGCGATGCTGTCAGGCCAGCGTTGCATGATGCTTTTGTAGCGGCTGTAGAAACGAATGCCTTCTTCACCGTAGGCGTGGTGGTCACCGAACAGCGAGCGCTTCCAGCCACCGAACGAGTGCCAGGCCATCGGCACCGGAATCGGCACGTTGATGCCGACCATGCCGACCTTGATGGTGCGGGCAAAGGCGCGGGCGATGCCGCCGTCGCTGGTGAAGCACGACACGCCGTTGCCGAACTCATGGGCGTTGATCAAGGCGACGGCACTGGCAAAATCCGCAACCCGCACGATGCCCAGCACCGGCCCGAAGATCTCTTGCTGGTAGATGCTCATCTCGGTGGTGACGTGATCGAACAAGGTCGCGCCAACGAAGAAACCACCCTGCGCGCCCGGCACCTTGAAGCCACGGCCATCGACGATCAGCTTCGCGCCCTGGGCCACGCCCTGGTCAATAAAACCTTCGACCTTGGCCTTGTGTTCGGCGGTGACCAGCGGCCCCATCTCACTGTCTTTGTGCATGCCGTTGCCGACCTTCAGCTGGTCGATACGCGGCAGCAGTTTTTCGATCAGCTTGTCGCCGACATCGCCCACCACCACGGC
The DNA here is from genome assembly GCF_055409485.1 of Pseudomonas sp. A125. Classification (NCBI taxonomy): domain Bacteria; kingdom Pseudomonadati; phylum Pseudomonadota; class Gammaproteobacteria; order Pseudomonadales; family Pseudomonadaceae; genus Pseudomonas; species Pseudomonas sp. A125. The sequence continues at coordinate 147,347 of NZ_JBUZVP010000013.1, read as the reverse complement.
AATCGAAATCGCCATGCACCGCTCGCCCGCCGAGCCATAAGCCGCGCCGATCAAGGCGTCGGCCGCCTGGTCCAGGTCGGCGTCGGGCATCACGATCATATGGTTCTTCGCACCGCCCAGCGCCTGCACACGCTTGCCGCGCTGGGTGGCTTGCTGGTGGATGTACTCGGCGATTGGCGTGGAGCCGACAAACGAAATCGCCTCGACGTCCGGGTGCTGCAACAGGCCGTCTACGGCGCTCTTGTCGCCCTGCACCACGTTGAACACGCCGTCGGGCAGCCCGGCTTCGGTCAGCAGGCGGGCCATCAGCAAGCTGGCGGACGGATCGCGCTCGGACGGCTTGAGGATGAAGCAGTTACCGGTGGCCAGCGCCAGCGGGATCATCCACAGCGGCACCATCACCGGGAAGTTGAACGGGGTAATGCCGGCGCACACGCCCAGTGGCTGGCGCAGGTTCCAGTTGTCGATGCCGCCGCCGATGTTGTCGCTGAAATCGGTTTTCAGCAGGTTGGGCGCGCCACAGGCGTACTCGACAATCTCGATGCCGCGGGTGACTTCGCCCTTGGCGTCGGAGAACACCTTGCCGTGTTCGCGGCTGATGATTTCGGCCAGCTCATCGTGGTGCTGGTCGAGCAGTTCCTTGAACTTGAACAACACCCGCGAACGACGCAGGGACGATTGTTCGGACCACGCGGGGAACGCTTTGAGGGCTGAAGCTACGGCGTCATCGACGGTCTTCTGGCTGGCCAACCCCACGCGGGCCTGGACTTCGCCCGTGGCCGGGTTGAATACATTGCTGAAGCGCTCGCTGTCGCTGTCCTGCACCTGGCCGTTGATGTAATGGCCGATTACCTGGGCGTTGCTCATTATTGTTCTCCGTCGAAGGTGCTTAAAGATCCAGCAGCCAGCTGTGCTGCGGGTCGTTATGGAAATGCCAGGCGCGCGTGGGGCCGGCCATCACGTTCAGGTAGTAGGACTCGTAGCCATACGGGACGCTGACCGGGTGATACCCCTTGGGCACCACCACCAGGTCGCTGTTTTCCACGGCCATGGCCTGGTCGATGCTGCGGTCGTCGGTGTAGACCCGCTGGAACACAAAACCCTGGGGCGGGTTGACCTGGTGGTAATAGGTTTCTTCGAGAAAGCTCTGGTGCGGCAAATCGTCGGTGTCGTGCTTGTGGGGCGGGTAGCTCGACGAGTGACCGGACGGCGTACGTACCTCCACCACCAAAAGCGAATGGGCGGGCTCGCTGTCGGGCAGGATGTCGCACACGTAGCGGGTGTTGGCGCCCTTGCCGCGCACGCTGCGCTTGCATTGCTCGGGGCGGATCAAGCGAGGCTCAAGACCGGCGTCCGTTGAACCGGGCGCGGCGCACACGGCGATCTGTACGTCGCTGAGTGCGATGACCTGGGCGTCGGTGCCCGGTGGCAAATAGGCGGCGAAGGGTGATTTGTCTTCGAACACCGAGTGGCGGTCGCCGAGGTTTTCCCAGTTGAAGCCTTCACCCTGGATGTTCACCCGGCCACTGAGCAGCACCAGGCACAGTTCTTTATCACCGGCCGTCACGGGCAGGGTTTCGCCCAGGCTCAGGCGGTAGGCGGCAAAACCCACGTATTCCAGGCGCCCTTCTTCCAGCGCGACCATGGTTTGCCCGCGTTTGCTGCTTTTGACCAACAGGCTCATTGTCCAATCCTCTCACTGAGCAGTGCGCGCAGGGTGTCGTAGCCCTTCTTCGCATAGACGTAGCTGGGCGCCACGGCAGGATCCTGTTCCGCCTCCACCACCAGCCAGCCGTGGTAGTTGGCGGCCAACAGCACATCCAGCAGCGCGGCGAAGTCGATATCACCATCGCCGGGCACGGTGAAGGTGCCGTTGACGATGCAGTCCGGGAAGCTCCACATCTGGTTGCGTGCCAGTTGCACCACCGGCTTGCGCACATCTTTGAAGTGCACGTGGCAGATGCGGTCGATGTGCTTGCGCAGCACCTCGACAGGCTCGCCGCCGCCCATGTAGCAGTGGCCAGAATCGAACAGCAGGCCGACTTCGGGGCCGGTGAGGCGCATCAGGCAGTCGATGTCTTCCGGGGACTCGACGTACGCGCCCATATGGTGGTGGTACGCCAGGCGCACGCCCTGGGACAAGGTAAAGCGCGCCAGTTCGGTGAGTTTGTCGGCGTACTCTTGCCAGGCCTGTTCGCTGTGAAAACGCGGGCGTTCCATCAGGCGTACCGGCGAACCCTGGATCGAATCGGCGACTTCGCCGTATACCAAGACGCTGGCGCCGTTTTCGCGCAGCAGTTCGACATGGCTGGCGATGGCCTCGATTTCTTCTGCCACCGAGCGCCGGGCCAGGCGGCTGGAATACCAGCCGGAGACCAGTGCCAGGTCGTAGGGGCGCAACACATCGCCCACGCCCTTGGCGTCCTTGGGGAATTTACCGTTGAGTTCAAAACCTTCGTAGCCGATGTCCTTGCCTTCGCTGAGGGCTGTACTCAACGGCGTTTCGCCGCCCAGGGCCGGCAGGTCGTCGTTGCTCCAGGAGATCGGGTTGATGCCAATTCGGATAGCGGGCATGGCTGCACCTATTATTGTTTTTCAGAGTTGCCTGAGATCTGCTTTATGTGGAAGCCCGCTTGTGTGGGAGCTGGCTTGCCTGCGATGCAGACACCTCGGTGCTTCAGATAGACCGAGTGGATCCTATCGCGGGCAAGCCCAGCTCCCACATAAACCAGCTCCCACCTTTGATTGCATTCCAATTCAACGACCGGTGTTCAACTTCGGGCGCTGCGCCAGGCATTGATCAGCTGTTCGAATATGCCCTGGGCTTGTTGAATCAGCCCCTCATCGTCAATCTCCCCCGCCAGCCAGGCTCGGCTTGGCTCTTGGAAGATCGTGCGGCCCACGGCAAAACCACGGCAGGTCTGGCTCTGGCCCGCTTGCTGGAAGCCATCGGCCAGGCACTCGGCCGACGCGTTCAGGCCCAGCAGCACCACGCCCCGGCAATAGGGATCGCGCTCCTGAATCAGTTCGTCGAGCTTTTTCCAGTCCGCGGCCGACTGCGCCTCGATCTTCCACCACGCCGGGTAAATACCCAGGTTGTACAGGCGCTTGAGGCTGCGATACAGCACGTCGGGATAGGTGGACGGGTGATCCTTGGGCGGCACGACTTCCAGCAGCAGCTCGTGGCCGCTGACCAGGGACGCCTGATACAGGGCCTTGAGTTGCGCTTCCTGTTCCAGGCGCAGCAGCGGCTCGTCGTCGGGGTGAAATTGCACCAGGCACTTGATGATCTGCTCCTGGGGCCAGGCAATCAGGTTGCTGCCCACCGAGCGCCCGTGTTCAAAGACCAGCGGCCGTGAGTTCTGCACTTCCACCGGGCGGGCGATCCACCAGCCGCGACCACTGGCGGCGTTCAACGCGTCCTGGCCAAAACGTTGGTCAGCCAGAATCCCGACGTCCGCCTCGACGCCTTGCTCCGCCAGTTTGCTTTCAACCCGTTCCACGGCCTGGATAAACAGTTGCTTGAGGGCACTGATCCGCGCCAGGTCCTGGCCGCCCTTCTGTGCCAGTTCTACCAACTGCCAACGGTGGTCGAAGGCAAACACAAACAGCTGCTTCCAGACTTTGCGCGGCACGCTGACCCGGTGCAGGCGTTGCAGCACCGCGTCCTGGTCCGGGCGGGTAATCGGCACCGGGCTGTTGAACAGGTAGTCGAGTTCGGCACGGGTCGGCATCGCCGGCGCGCAGGCATGGCGCGACACCACCAGGCCGCCGCAGGCATTGGCCAACTGGCAGCAGCGATCGTCGTTGGCGTCTTCCAGCCAACCGCTGAGGAATCCGGCCATGAAGGCATCACCGGCGCCCAGCACGTTGAGCACTTCCACTCGTACACCGGGATAGATCGCGCCATCTTCAAGGCGCGCCGGAATGTCGCCATGGATCACCGTGCAGCCTTGCGGGCCGAGCTTGACCACCAGGGTGGCCGAGGTCAGGCCGCGCACCGTACGCAGCGCTGTCAGCAAATCTTCGCTGCCACCGGCCATCAGGAATTCTTCTTCGGTGCCGACGATCAGGTCAAAACGCGGGAGGATTTTTTGCACGTGCTGGCTGACATTCTGGTCGGCCACAAACCGGGTTTCGCCGTCGGCCTTGCCGGCCAGGCCCCAGAGCACTGGGCGGTAGTCGATGTCGAGCACACGTTTGACGTTGTGCTTCTCGGCATAGTCCAGGGCCTGGATGCTGGCCTTGTACACGCCGTCGGTGGAGAAGTGAGTGCCGGTGATCAGCAGCACCTTGCTCGAAGCAATAAAGGCTTCGCTGATGTCTTCAGCACGCAGGGCCATGTCGGCGCAGTTCTCGCGGTAGAACACCAGCGGGAAGGTTTCGCGGTCCTTTAGACCCAGCAGCACCAGGGCGGTGAGGCGTTCCGGGTCGACCTTGATGCCGCTGACGTCGCAGCCTTCGCGGGCCAGGGACTCCAGCAGGAAACGTCCCATATGATCGTCCCCCACCCGGCTCAACATCGCCGACTTGAGCCCCAGCCGCGCGGTGCCGAATGCGATGTTGGCGGAGGAACCACCGAGGTACTTGGCGAAGCTTGAGACATCCGAAAGGGGCGCACCCACTTGTTGTGCGTAAAGGTCGACGCCCAGGCGTCCCAGGCAAATCAGATCCAATTGACGCCCACTGGCAAAACGAGTCTGGCCCATGCTGGCTCCTGTTATTTTTATCAGCCTGCGTGTGCCGTCGTGGTGGCGGCACCCGCTCTTGGTGCAAGCAGACTAGAACGTCTGGCGACGCCAATCAATATTTATTCTATAAATATTTTTTGTAGAATATATTTTCCAATAAGTCATCATCGGTATATCCCAGCCACGGTGCATCGATTCAGCAGCACCGTGGCACGGGATGCCGAGGTATTTTTTTGCGCCTACCCTGTAGACTTGCGCACATCGACTTATTGTCAGGGGCGCCGCAACGCGCCCTATAAGAACAAGCCAGAAGGATTCCCTATGTCCCAGAGCGCCCCGGAAGACGCACTCGCCAGCCCGCCGCTGAACGCCGAGCGGCTGTTGCAGCTGATCACCGATGAATACGAGAGCCTGCCGCGCCAGCTCAAGCGCATCGCCAGCTACATGAACCAGCAAAGCGACCGGATCATGGTCGACCGCATCAGCGACATCGCGCGGGAATGCGAAGTGCACCCCTCGGCCATCGTGCGGTTTTCCCAGCGTTTCGGTTTCAGTGGTTTCAGTGAGATGCAGGCGTTGTTCCGCGAGGCCTACACCCACAAGACCACGCCGGTGCAGAACTACCAGCAGCGCATCCGCAGCATGATCGCCAACAAATCGCAGAAAGCCAGCGGCGGCGACCTGGCCCGTGAGTGCGTGAATGCCACCCTGTCGGGCATCGAGCGCCTGGGGCTTGAGCTGGATGACGCAGCCTTCGACAAGGCCGTGGACCTGGTGGTGAATGCCGACAATATCTACGTGGTGGGCGTGCGCCGTTCGTTCGCTGTGGCGGATTACCTGGTGTACAACCTGCAGCACACCAACAAGCGCATTCATTTGGTCTCGGGGTTGGGCGGCAGTTATCGCGAGCAGATGCGCAGTGTGCGGGCCAACGATTTGGTGATTGCCATCAGCTTTACGCCGTACGGCAAGGAAACCCAGCACTGCCTGCGCATTGCCCAGCATCATCAGGCCAAGACACTGATTATCACCGACAGCAACCTGTCACCCTTGGCCAAGCGCGCAAGCACAGTGTTGCTGGTGAATGAAGGTTCGTCGTTTGCGTTCAGGTCACTGAGTGCGACGTTGTGCCTGTGCCAGGCGTTGTTTATTGCCGTGGCGTATCGGCTGGAGTTGAAGGTCGATGAGATTCATGAACAGGTGGGATTCGACGACTGATGGCGATCATGTAGGAGCTGGCTTGCCTGCGATGGCGGTGGATCAGTGCCAGATGTACAGGCTGACACACCGTCATCGCTGGCAAGCCAGCTCCTACATTTAGCGCAGTGCCCGGCGCAACACTTTACCCACCGTCGTCTTGGGCAACTCTTCAGTACGAAACTCCACAAACCGCGGCACCTTGTACCCCGTCAGGTATTCCCGGCAATGCGCCAGGATTTGCTCCTGGGTCAAACTCGGGTCCTTGCGCACCACGATGATTTTCACCCGTTCGCCGGTCACCCCATCCTCCACCCCAATCGCCGCCACTTCCGCCACGCCCGGATGCAACGCCACCACGTCTTCGATCTCGTTGGGGTACACGTTAAACCCGGACACCAGGATCATGTCTTTCTTGCGGTCCACCAGGCGAATGAAGCCCTGCTCATTCATCACCCCGATGTCCCCGGTGGACAGCCACCCTTCGGCATCCAGCACCTCGGCCGTTTCCGCCGGGCGCTTCCAGTAACCCTGCATCACCTGCGGCCCGCGCACTTGCAACTCGCCCTGCTCGCCCAGTTCTGCCAGCTCGCCGTCTTCACGAATAAACCGCACCCAGGTCGACGGAAGCGGCACGCCGATGCTGCCGGTAAATTCCATCTCGCGCATCCGCGAGATATCGATGGGGCTGATGCTCACCACCGGCGAGCACTCGGTAAGGCCGTAACCTTCGATGATCGGCAAACCGGTGACTTCCTTCCAGCGCTTGGCCACGGCGGTATGAGTGGCCATGCCGCCGGCGATCACCATGCGCAAATCGGAAAAGTCACGGGCGCAGAACTCCTTGTTTTCCAACAGGCCATTAAACAGCGTATTCACCCCGGCAATCCCGTTGAAACGCTCTTTGCGCAGGATCATCTGCACCCGCTTCACGTCTCGTGGGTTGGCGATCAGGATGTTGCGCCCGCCCAGGCACATGAACATCAGGCAATTCACCGTCAGGGAAAAGATGTGGTACAGCGGCAACAGCGTGACATTGGTTTCCTGTTGATTCTGGTCCAGTTGATTACCGACCCACGCTTTGGCCTGCAACAGGTTGGCAATGATATTGCGGTGACTGAGCATCACGCCCTTGGCGTCGCCGGTGGTGCCGCCGGTGTATTGCAGGAAGGCCAGGTCTTCGCGATTCATCGGCACCGCCAGATGGGTCTTCCCGCGCCCCTGTTTCAACACTTGGTTAAAGCGCACCGCCCCCGGCAGGTGGAAGCTCGGCACCTGCTTTTGCACACTGCGCAGGATGAAGTTCATCGCCGCGCCCTTGAAGGTGCCGAGCAAATCACCGATGGCCGCCACCACCACGCGTTTGACAGTGCTGGCAGCGACGACCTTCTCTAACGTATGGGCGAAGTTTTCGAAAATCACGATGGTCTCAGCCTCGCTGTCCTTGAGCAGGTGTTGCAGCTCCCGGGCGGTGTACAGCGGGTTGACGTTGACCACCACAGCGCCGGCCAGGATCGTGCCCAACAGGCAGATCGGGTATTGCAAGCAGTTGGGCATCATCAGCGCCACCCGGTCGCCCTTCTTCACGCCCTGGGCTTGCAGCCACGCAGCAAAGGCAATGCCCTGCACCTGCCAATCGGCATAGGTCATCTCGGTGCCGATGCTGACGTAGGCCACACGGTCACGGAACTTGTACAAGTGCTCCAGGAACACCTCACGCAACGACGGGTACTCCTCGATGCCGGCATCGATGTCTGCCGGTACGCCGGGCAGGTAAGCGTTCAACCAGAGGCGTTCGGTCTGTTCCAGGCTTACAGCGTTCATGACAGTCTCCTTGTTGTTTTTATGGTTTGGCACTACTTCTCAACGATGGCGGTAATGCCCAACCCACCCGCCGCGCAGATCGAAATCAAGCCGCGCCCGCCACCACGCTGGTGGATGGCCTTGGCCAGCGCCGCGAGTTGCCGGCCACCGGTGGCGGCGAACGGGTGACCGCAGCCGAGGGAGCCGCCGTTGACGTTCATTTTGGCGCGGTCGATGCTGCCCAGCGGCGCGTCGAGGCCCAGGCGGGCGCGGCAGTAATCCGGGTCTTCCCAGGCCTTGAGGGTGCACAGCACTTGGGCAGCAAAGGCTTCGTGGATCTCGAACAGATCGAAGTCAGCCAGCGTCAGGCCTTCGCGCTTGAGCATGCGCGGCACGGCGTAGGCCGGGGCCATCAGCAGGCCTTCGGTGCCGTCGACAAAATTCACCGCCGCGGTTTCACCGGTTCGTAAATAGGCCATCACGGGCAAGCCGCGTTCGGCGGCCCACTCCTCACTGGCCAGCAACACCACCGAGGCGCCATCGGTCAGGGGCGTGGAGTTGCCGGCGGTGAGCGTGCCGTTCTGGCGGTCGTAGGCCGGGGACAGGCTGGCGAGTTTCTCCAGGCTGGCGTCGGCCCGCAGGTTGTTGTCCCGTGCCAGGCCGCGATACGGGCTGATCAAATCGTCGAAGAAACCCTGCGTGTACGCCGCGTCCAACCGCTGGTGGCTGATGAGGGTCAGTTCGTCCTGGGCCAGGCGTTTGATCTGCCAGCGCTTGGCCATTTCTTCGCAGTGTTCACCCATGGAGAGGCCCGTGCGCGGCTCGCCATTGCGCGGCAGCAGCGGCTTGAACAACATCGACGGGCGCACGCCCATCAATGCCTTCAACTTGGCACCGGGGCCCTTGGCACGGTTGGCTGCAAGCAAGGTATGGCGCAGGGATTCGTTAATGCCGATGGGTGCGTCGGAGGTGGTGTCGGAACCACCGGCGATGCCCACTTCGATTTGCCCGAGGGCAATTTTATTTGCCACCAGCAACGCCGCTTCCAGGCCCGTGCCGCAGGCTTGCTGCAAGTCGTAGGCCGGCGTTTGCGCAGACAGCGTGGTGGACAGCAGGCTTTCCCGAGCCAGGTTGAAATCCCGGGAATGCTTGATCACAGCTCCCGCAGCAAACTCGCCTAGGCGCAGGCCATGAAGGTTGTAGCGGTCTACCAGGCCTTGCAGGGCGGCGACCAGCAAATCCTGATTGCTGTCGTGGGCGTACACGGTGTTGGAACGGGCAAACGGAATGCGGTTGCCGCCGATAATCGCCACGCGGCGGGTCGGGGCCGGGTTGAAGCTGTAGTCACTCATCGAGGGTTCTCATTCCAGATAAACAGCCCACGCATATGGGGTTTGTCGCCAGCGAAATTGCGCACTTCAAACTCACGGCGCGGGCCGGTTGGCGGGACGTTCCACAGGGCCACCTGGCCGGGCAGGAAGATCGGCAACTTGAAGTCGCAATGAGCCTCGGCCTGGCCCAGCCCACCGGGTGGTTGCTGGGCCGCCAAGGCGCGGCCCAGGGTCCACATGCCGTGGGCAATGGCCCGGCGGAAACCGAAGAGCCTGGCGCCGATGATCGAGGTGTGAATCGGGTTGAAATCCCCCGACACCTTGGCGAAACGCCGCCCCAGACCGGCCGGCAACACCCAGCGTTGGGTGCGCAGCAAACCGTCTTGCTGCAACGCCAGCACATCGTCCCACGGCTCCCCGACCGGGGCTTTTACATCACGGCGCAAATACAGGCTGTCGCTTTCCCACACCAACGTGCCTGTGCTGTAGGCGCGGGTGGCGATGCTCAACGCCTGGCCCTTGGGATGGGAAACCCAGCGCGCGCAATACACCTCCAGGCGCAACGCCTGGCCCTCCGCCAGGCGTTGATGCTGACGGATGCGATTGGCCAGGTGCACCATGCCGCTGGCCGGGTACGGGAAGCTCGGCCGGGTCAGCAGCATCAGGTGCAGCGGGAACGCCAGCACGTGCGGATAGGACAGCGGCACGCCCTGCTCGCGGCGAAAACCGCAGGCCCGGCCATAGGCTGCAATCCCTTGTGAAGACAGCTCAACCGCCGAGCGCACCAGGCGTTCGTTCGGTAATGCCGGCGCGCCTTCGACCTTGGGTTTGCGCAAGCCCAATACACCGTCCAGCAACAGCCGCGAATGTGAGGGCGGCGGGTCAATAATCTGCGTCACGTATTCCATGCTCAGGCTCCCAACAGGCTTTGGCCGCAGACCCGCACCACCTGGCCATTGACCCCGCCGGAAGCCGGGTGCGCCAGCCAGGCGATGGTTTCTGCCACGTCGATGGGTTGCCCACCCTGGGACATGGAATTCATTCGCCGGCCCGCTTCGCGAATCATCAGCGGGATCTTTGCGGTCATCTGGGTTTCGATAAATCCGGGCGCCACGCCATTCACCGTCACCTGCTGCGCCGCCGCGTGCGGTGCAAGGCCTTGCACCAGGCCGATCACCCCCGCCTTGGAGGTGGCGTAGTTGCTTTGCCCAAGGTTGCCGGCGATACCGGAAATCGACGAGACACACACGATCCGCCCACCGGGCTTAACGCCCTGGCTTTCCAACAGCGCCGTGCTCAGGTGCCACGGCGCCTCCAAATTGACCGCCAGCACACTGCGCCACGCGGCTTGCGTCATCTTGGCGATGGTTTTGTCGCGGGTAATCCCGGCGTTGTGTACCAGCACGTCAAATGCACCGTGTTGGCTGACATGCGCCTGCAACTGTTGCGCGGCATCAAGGGCGGTGATGTCCAGTGCCAGCGCGGTACCGCCGACACTGCTGGCCGCCTGTTGCAGCGCGTCCTGGGCCTGGGGCACATCCACGCAGACCACTTGCGCACCGTCACGCGCCAGCACCTGGGCAATCGCCAGGCCGATGCCACGGGAGGCACCGGTGACCAGGGCCCGGCGCCCGCTGAGGGGTTTGTCCCAGTTGATTTCGGCTTGGGTGTCCACCGGCTTTTCCAGGCGTACCACTTGCCCCGAGACATAGGCCGAACGCCGCGACAGGAAGAACCGCAGGCTGCTTTCCAGCGCGCCTTCAGCGCCGGGCGCGACGTAGATCAGTTGCACCGTGATCGCCCGGCGCAATTCCTTGGCCAGTGACCGCACCAAACCTTCAAGCGCGCGTTGGGCGATGGCTTGCGGCAAGTCCTTGCACAGCTCTGGCGCGGTGCCGAGCACCACCACCCGGGCGTGTTGCCCGAGGCGCTTGGCGTTGGCGTGGAAGAATGCGTAGAGCTCGTCCAGTTGCTTGAGGTCGGCGATGGCACTGGCGTCGAACACCGCGCCCTGGACCTTGACCGTTGAGGGCGCCTTGAGGGTCGCGGCGGTTGCGCTCACCGTGTCGGTGGCGGTGAAAATGCGCTGGATTTCCGCCCCCAGGCGCCCTGCCCCGGCGACGATTACCGGGTTGGCCAGGCCTTGTTGGCCGCTGCGGTGGCGTTGCAGCGTCAGGGGTTGGGGCAGGCCGGCAGTGCGGGCCAGCCAGGCTCCCCAAGGGGAATTGACGAAAGAAAGGTAGCTGTCACTCATGGATAAACTCACTCACAACACGGTGTTGCCATGGAAACCCGATCCCCTGTGGGAGCTGGCTTGCCTGCGATGGCATCGCCTCGGTGTAACGGATACACCGCGGCGTCTGCATCGCAGGCAAGCCAGCTCCCACATTGACCGTGTTCCTCCAGTTCCAGTCAGTTGACCGGTGCGTTTTCGCCTTGGCTGGCGCGACGTTTTGCGCTCGGTTTGGCGGCCTGTTCCAACGCCTGTTGACGCTGTTGCAGGGCTTCCAGCAAGCCGAAGTCCTGCGGGAAGTCGTCCACCTGAATCGCGTGATCGCCGTACTCCACATAGCGCGCGAGCACGCTTTCTTCGTCATCGCTGATTAACTCCAGCGCCCGCGCCTTGACCCGCCACGGCGTAAACGCAGCACTGGAAATCGGCATCGGCTCGATCAGGCCTTGCTTGACCGAACCCTTGAGTCGCGCCTCGATCAGTTCCACTTGTGGCAGCAGACGCAAGGCCAGTTCGCCATACGCCAGCTTGTCGATTTCCGGACGCGGAATGTAGGAGTTACCCAGCAAGCGGTCGCGGGTTTCCCCCGGTACTTGCACCAGCTCCGCCACTTGCGCCAACAGCCGATCCGACGGCTTGCGCTGCGGGATACCAAACGGGAACGTCAAGCCACGCACCACGGCGGCCGCGGCTTTCGACGGATAGTTGTCGAGCACTTCTGCCAGGGCTTCATGGGCGCGCAGCAACGCGTCCTGCGCGGCCCAATGCACCAGCGGCAGATCCGCCTGTGGCCGGCCATCGTCCTCAAAGCGTTTGAGCACGCAGGACAGGATGTACAGCTGGGACAGAATGTCCCCCAGCCGCCCGGTGATGCTTTCCTTGCGCTTGAGGGCGCCGCCCAGCACGCCCATGGAAATGTCCGAGATCAACGCCAGCACCACCGACAACCGATTGGCCTGGCGGTAGTAGGCCGCCAGCGCGGGATCGGTCTTGCCCTGCACCGAAATCAGCCGCCCGCCCGTCAGCGCATGCACCGCGGCACGTACGGTATTGGCCAGCACAAAGCTCAGGTGACCGAACATCGCGCTGTCGAAATCCACCAGGGCCTTGCGCCGGTCGGTGTTGCGCGCTGCTTCCATCTCGCGGAACACATAAGGATGGCAACGGATCAGGCCCTGACCGTAGATGATCAGGCAGCGGGTCATGATGTTCGCGCCTTCCACCGTGATGGCGATGGGGCTTTGCTGGTAGGCCCGGGCGAGGAAGTTGTTGGGGCCCATGCAGATGCCCTTGCCCGCCACGATATCCATGCCGTCGTTGACGATGATTCGCGCCCGTTCGGTAACGTGATACTTGGCGATAGCCGAGATTACCGACGGCTTTTCACCGGCATCGAGTGAAGCCACCGAGACCTTGCGCACCGCGTCGCAGGCATACAGATGCCCGGCCATACGCGCCAAGGGTGCCTGCACGCCTTCGAACTTGCCGATCGGCAGGCCGAATTGCTTGCGCATCGCCGCGTAAGCCGTGGTGCCGCGCACGGCCACCTTGCCCAGGCCGACGTTGGCCGACGGCAGGGAAATCGCCCGGCCGGCGGCCAGGCATTCCATCAACATGCGCCAGCCGTTGCCGACTTGTTCGCGGCCACCGATCACCCATTCCAGCGGGATAAATACGTCTTTGCCGGTGGTAGGACCATTCTGGAATACGGCATTGAGGGGCCAGTGACGCCGGCCGCTGTTCACACCCGGATGGCTGGTCGGGATCAACGCACAGGTGATGCCCAGGGCACCAGGCTGGCCCAGCAAACCGTCCGGGTCTTCGGCGCGAAATGCCAGGCCCAGCACGGTGGCGATTGGGCCGAGGGTGATGTAACGCTTGTCCCAGGTCACGCGAAAACCCAGCACATCCTCGCCTTCGTGCAAGCCTTTGCAAACGATGCCCAGGTCTGGAATTGCCCCGGCGTCGGAGCCGGCATACGGGCTGGTCAGGGCGAAGCACGGGATGTCTTCGCCACGGGCCAGGCGTGGCAGGTAATAGTTGCGCTGGGCGTCGGTGCCGTAGTGCAGCAGCAGCTCGGCCGGGCCCAGGGAGTTGGGCACCATCACCGAAATCGCCGCCGCCGAGCAACGGGTGGAGAGCTTCATCACCACTTGCGAATGTGCATAGTGGGAGAAGCCTTTGCCGCCGTATTGCTTGGGAATGATCATGCCGAGGAAGCCGGCGTCCTTGGTGTACTGCCAGCCTTCGGGGGACATGTCTTGCCAGACCTGGGTGGTTTCCCAGTCGTTGGACATGTCGCACAGGGTCTCCACTTCGTTGTCGAGGAACGCCTGTTCTTCAGCGCTGAGGCTGGCCGGCGCGGCTTGCAACAGGCGCTCCCAGCGCGGTTTGCCGCTGAACAGCTCGGCGTCCCACCACACGGTGCCCGACTCGATGGCCGCGCGTTCGGTGTCGGACATCGCCGGCATGATGCTGCGGAAAAGGCCCAGGGCCTTGCTGGTCAACAGGCTGCGGCGCAGGGGTTTGATCGTCAGCAGCAGCGCGGGCAACACCACCAGCACTGCCACCACGCTGGCACCGAAACCGGCGACCACGTTGAACAGGTAACCGACCGCCAGCCAGACCAGGCCGGCACCCAGCCAGAGGGTGGCAGCGGCTTGTCGATACGCCAGGGCAATCGCTGCTGCGAGCCCCGCCAATAACCAGATAACCATGGGGATACCTCTACTCAATTCAGGGTACGGCTGATGCGCGAGCAGGTCGAAATGACCTGCGGCTTAAAGCCACACTACAAACTTGAAAAGACAAATTCAAATTTTGTTTTGAAATTTTTATTTAATGCTTGGGCGAAAACATCAGCGGCCGAACGCGTCAGCCGAGTGGGTCAATGGAAAGAAGGTTGGAACGGGTCGCATGGGCGACCCGCCGATAGAGAACTCCGGATAAGAGCGCCAAGATGCGCTTGCCGCCCTAATCCATCCTGCTGCGATTTACTTAGAACGCATACGTTGCCGACACAGCGACTACGTCGCCCGAGGACTCGGTCTTGCCGTTCAGGCTCGCGCCACCCAGGCGGTCCACGTTCTTGGTCTTGAGGTTGACGTCTTGCACGAACTGATGGGAATACGCGACGTCCAGTTTCAAGCCTGGGATAGCCTTGATGTCGTAGCCGGCACCCAACGACAGGAAGTAACGGTCGCCGTCCGGAATCCGAGGGTCGCGCGTGGAGTTACGCGTCGGTGTCTGGTCAGAGGCCACACCTGCACGCAGTGTCAGCTCGTCGGTGGCTTTGAAGTCACCGCCCACGGAGTACATCCAGGAGTCACGATAGTTGTAGGGAATGGAGACGATGGTGATGTCGCCAGACTTGAGAGTCAGGTCCTTGAAGGATGACCATTGGGTCCACACGGCACTCACACCCAGGGTGAAACGGTCGTTGAACTGGTGCACCCAGTCAAAGGCCGCCGTAGCAGGAATGTCCAGTTGGGTACTGGCATGGGCGCCGTCCGGGAACAACTTCAACCCTGGGTACGCCTGTTCAACCAGTGTGCCGGTGCCACCAAACGGGCTCGGTTGGGTCATCAGGTTGTAGGAGAACTGGTCGGCGCGAATGTTGTACTTGCCGGTCATTTTGTTCTTGATTTTGGCGTGGTAATTGAGGCCGAGGGAGTCCTGGTCAGTGGGCTTCCAGACCACACCGGTAAACCAGCCGGTGGAGATATTATCGACCTTGACCCGCATCAAGGCTTCGCCCACCCCCGCCGGGAATTGAGCGCCGCCAAACAGCGGGGAGTTCGAGTTGGACGCGGCCGCCAGCAAATCGATGTTCTGGCTGACGAAGCCTTTACTGTGCTGGACGATGATCCCGCCACCGATGGAGAAATCGTCACGGACCTTGAACGACAGAGACCCGGTCAGCCCCACCGTTTCAATCTTGGTGTCCACAGCGAAATCTCGAAGCTTGGAGTCCTCACTCCAGGTTGAACGCATACCCTGCGGTACCACCTGGGCCAGGCCGAACGCGAACCGGTCACCCAGCGGCATCACCATGAAACCGGTCGGCAGCCACGCAGTAAAACCACCCTCGCCGCCATCGTTGTTATTGACCGTCGTCACTGAACCGGGAAAGCCATCCGGGCCGACCGGCGTATTGGATACCGGTTGGCCCAGGTAGTCATTGGCCTGCCCCTTGTACTTGATCTTGATGCGCGCGTAGTCAACGGTAAATTGCGCGACATTATGTTCGACGAAGGCCATTGCTGCGGGGTTGTTATACGCCGAACTGGGATCGTTCTTGAACAGCGAACCACCACCAAACGCACGTCCCCACCCCGGAGCACCATAAGTTGGCGTAGAAAAGCCACCCGCCTGCACAGGCGCGGCGACCATCATCCCACCCATCAATGCCAACCCCAGCAAAACCTGCACCTGTTGTTTTTTATTATTCATGCGGCACTCCTTATTGTTTTTTCACTGAACCGGCCCCAGCCGGCTCGTCTTGCTGCTTGGTTCACCCCCTCGGGGGGCGCAATCAATCGACTCAATGCGACGTACGTATCAAGGAACAATGATGACGTTTGGAATATGGGCGCTTAACGAAACCACCGTGCAGTTGCCGGAAAGCACTTGGTTAGCAGCAGTTACATCAAAGCCACCGGCACCATTGGCCTGGCTGGCGACAATGGCCGTAGGGCCACATTGGGTGCCTGGGAGCGAACTGGCTGGAATGGCGTAACCCACGTTGGCCAGCACGCCGTTACCGCTTCCCGAAGCAGGGGGCGTCAGCACCCAGGGTAAATGGGTCAGCGAAGGCAGCCGGCACAATGCATTGCTGCCCGAAACGCTGGCGGTGAGGATATCGGCGGCTGAACCGTCGCCGCGCACCACACCAGAAAGCTGAATATTGCAGGTTATCGCCGCACCAAACATCGAAGGCGACTTGACCGTAAGCGTGGCGCCCGCACTGGTAGTAAAGGCTGCACCCGCAGGGCTGAAGCCTGCAGCAGAAGCCATCGACGCCGTAGCGACGCACAGTGCAAACGAACCGATATAAACGAAGGCGTTCAAGCGCTTCATTATTCCTTCCTCATCCATGACGACTCAGGTCGCCAGAAGTAACGACACATGGGCAACACACACCTGGGGTGAACAAGCGCCTCGCGAGAGGCGCTTGCGTTAACGGGTGATCAGCCCTTTTTACGGAGTGCGTTTATCAAGGAGCGATGCTGACACCAGGCGCGGTGACGGCCAGGCTCTGCACGGTGCAACTACCGCTGAGCGGCTGGTTGGAAGCACTCAGGCTGGCGCCACCGGCAACGTTGGCCAGGGTCACCGCAATGGTGGACGGGCCGCAGTTAGTGGCTGGAATCAGTGGCGGAATGGCAGCGATGGTGTAACCGACGTTGGTCACGGTGCCAGCAGGCGACAGTACCCAAGGCAGGTTGGTCATATGCGGCAACGAGCACAACTGGCTGGTGCCCGAGACGGTGGCGGCGGTGATGTCTGCTGCCGAGCCATCAGCGCGAACTTTGCCGGTAAACGAAATATTACAGGTCACTGCACCGCCAAAAGAGGATGGCGATTTAACCGTAATCGTTCCGCCAGCGTTTGTGGTGAACGTAGCGTTGGCAGGGCTGAACGTTGCGGCACTGGCCATCGATGCCGCACCAAAGCACAGAGCAAACGAAGTTACACAAACGAGGGTTTTCAAACTTTTCATTATTTTTCCTCACATGTTATGGCGAGTCATTTCGCCAGGGGTAATGGCCATGATCGAGAGGTCACGGTGAATCTGCAGAACTTCCCTTTCCAGCCAAATTTCAATTCAATTACCGCTACAACTTCCAACTGTTACTCAACAACTTTGAAACTGGGCGGCATCTTGATCGATACCGTTTTAATCGTGCAGTCTTCGCCTATAGGCACGTTAACCGCTTCGAGTTTGCCGGTGGCGTTGTCCCAGGTTCCGTCTGCCGTAGAGGGGCCACACTTGCCGCCCAGACCAAAGGCATGCACATCGACGGCGATCTTCGACATCGAGCCGCTCTTGGTGTCTTTGGCCACTAATACCCACGGCAAGTTGATGGCTTCGACCCGGCTGCACTTGAGGCCGCCGTCGAATTCAACTTTGTCGACATTCACCGAGGCACCATCCGCTGCCACCTTGCCGGCGACCTTGATGGTGCAGTCCGCGCTGATCAACGCGCCCTTGGAAAAGCTGATGGGGCCCTGGGCAGTAAACGCACTGCCGGCAGGTTCGATACGGGCGGCCTGGGCCTGGTGGTAAACGATCAGGCCCAGGGCGGCCAATACAATGTGCGTGGTGAACCTGGCAGGTGTTTGCATGGTGTACGTCCTTCCCTTAATTTTATTTTTGTTCGGGTCAAACCACTTCTTGGCAACTAAGCCGTACTCGAAATCGGTTATTCCGGGCGATAAAAACCTGCGCGATACACAGATCCCGAGTACGCCCTACCGCTGACTGCTTTACGTTAGAAGGTGCTGGTGTTGCCGTATTTCTCCAGGTACTTCAAACGCTGTGAAGGTTGAAGATTGGTGAGGGTGACATCCCCTGCATAATGGTTAAGTACCCGGTGGTCCATGCGTCGTCGCCACAAATACGGCACGTACGCCCAGACAATCATGCTGGCATAACCGTATGGCAGTTGTGGCGATTCATCAAAGTGACGCAGAGACTGATAACTTCTGGTTGGATTGGCGTGATGATCAGAATGCCGCTGTAGTTGGAACAAAAAGATGTTGGTAACAATCCGGTTGCTGTTCCACGAATGCCGGGGCGAACAACGTTCATAACGACCGTTGGGCAACTTCTGGCGTTTGAGGCCGTAGTGTTCGACATAGTTGACGACCTCCAGCAGCGAGAACCCATAGACGCCCTGGATGATCAGGAACGGAATCACTGCCGCGCCCAGCCAGGCAATCATCGCGCCCCACAACACCACGCTGTACATCCAGGCGCTGAGTACCCCGTTCTTCCAGTGCCAGGCCGGCAGGCCGAGTTTGCGCAGGCGTTCCCGCTCCAGGTTCCAGGCCGAGCGGGCGCTGAACCACACCGAGCGTGGAAGGAAGGCCCAGAAGCTTTCCCCGAGCCGCGAGCTGGCTGGGTCTTCCGGGGTGGCGACGCGTACGTGGTGGCCACGGTTGTGTTCGGTGTAGAAGTGCCCGTAGAAAGTCGGCGCCAGGGTGATCTTGGCCAGGATGACTTCCAGCAGGCGCGGTTTGTGCCCCAGCTCATGGGCGGTGTTGATCGCGATGCCGGTGGCGGCGCCGGTGGACATCGCCATGCCCAGGTAGGTGAACCAACTGACTTCGCCGTGCAGTTCAGTGCGAGCCGTGATGAACGCGGCGGTTTTTGCCAGCCAGTTCGACGGGTCCAGTGCAGCGGTAGCGTGCAACAGGCCGCCGTTGATGATCCAGTCGATGCCGCCTGCCGCCAGCCACCCGGTGATTACCACGGACGAGATGACAAACAGCACGCCGGTGTAGACGATCCAGCGGTAGTAGCTTTGAGATTCGAGGTTGTTGACGGCCGATTCCGGCGGGTTGCTGAGGTCTTCACCCAGCAGGCCGTCGATCAATGGGATCAGGCCGAAGATCACCAGCACGCCCACCCACCACAGTTGTTGCACGCCGGTGGTGATGGCCAGGGCGCCAGAAAGCAAAGGGGTTGCCAGGGGCATGATGCCGAGCCACCACAGGTGGCGTTTGCCGTCGGTCCAGACGTTCGGGGCAGCCAGGGTCTGATTCATGGCAGCCTCCGCACGAGGCAGGTTGGCAGGGTGCAAAAAGAAACACTGAACAGGTACACGGAGCGGTGACTGCTCCGAGAATTCAACCATGCGATAAAAGGCGTTTTTTTCATTATTTTATTCGCTCTTAGGCACTTCAAAAATTATTTCAAATTAGACATTGAAATATTTTTTTAAATAAATAGCGCGGAATCGTTAGGTCGTCAACTAAATTCTTGAACCCTTTTGAACGTGACCGAGCAGTCTCTTTTTCAGCCGTTTGGTCAGGTGTCTAGAGCAAGGATTGACGAGGTTGAGCCGCGGGTTCAGTCGCACAATTATTTGCTCGCCAGTGCAAATGGCGGGTGCAAAACCGTCGCGTCTTGCGGTGGCCGGACGCGCTTGGCCACCTGCTCCACAATGGCCGCGACACGCTCGGCGGCGGTGATTGGCAACATATGCCCGCGCCCTTCCACCAGTTGCAGCTTCAGGCCCGGCACCAGGCTGGCCAGGGCCTGGCCGTGTTTGCGGAAGTCCAGCACCTTGTCCTGCGCGCCATAGATCAGCCCGATCGGCAACGTCAGCTGCGGGTAGCGCTTGACCATGTCCGGCAGGCAATCGTTGACCAGGTTGATCTCGGTGGAGGCTGCATAAAAGTTATCGGGACGCATGCCCAGCAAGCCACCACCGCGGGTAGCGAAGTCCTCCGGCGCGGGGTCGGGGGCGAACACGCCCTTGACCACGGCGCCTTTGGTCAGCAGGCCGATGGGCATGGTCAGGGTATGGGACATGAAGCGCCTCAGCCATCCGGGGCGTATCGCCAATGACATAAACACCAGCGGCAGCATGCGCTGGGGATGGGTCAGTGGCGCCACCAGAATCAATCCGCAAACAGCGTGGGGATGGTCCAGCGCCAGCGCCAGGGAAATCGCCCCGCCGAGGGAATGCCCCAGTACCAGCGGCGTGTCCAGGTCCAGCGTCTTGATAAAGCTGGCGACTTGCCGGGCCTGGCCTGGCAGGTCGGCAGCGGTGCCGGCATGCCGGGTGGAATAACCCGACCCCGGACGATCCAGGGTGATCACCCGAAAATGCTCACGCAACTGGGCAGACAAGGCGTACGTCAGGTTGCGACTGCTGCCCATCAGCCCGTGGATCATCACCAACGGCGGGCCCTTGCCCTCGTCTACATAATGAAAGCGCTCGCCGTTGATCTCCAGAAAGCGCCCGTTGATCGGAACAGCAGCTTCTATACGGCGTGTCATCCGGGCACTGAAGCCCCACAACACTACGCTTAACCCTACACACACACACGCTGCGACAACCCACTCGACAGCCATAGCTCGGTCCTCTGCATCCTGCGTTGCTGGCGGCCCGACCGGTATTGGTCAAAACCTCAGCCATCGTCCAAACCCTGGACCTTAACTGCGTGCGTAAAAGCCCTCGTCCGTCGGAAAAGTCGCACTTGAGGAACTGGGTCGTAGCCTAGACGATATTTTCAGGTAGATTATTTAAAATATTTTTTAAAATAATTAATTCAATTTTCCTTTGCAATGGTGTTTTATCTAAAAGCCAAAACAAAAACAAGGAGCACATCCGATGTCGAAACCCGTAAGGCGCCACCGGCCCACGAGGGACAGCCTATGAATGCCCACGACACCGTCGACATCGCCATCATCGGTTCCGGGTTTGCCGGCCTGTGCATGGCGATCAAACTCAAGGAAGCCGGGTTCAACGACTTCTTCATTGCCGAGCAGGCCGACGCTCTCGGCGGCACCTGGCGGGACAATCACTACCCCGGTTGCGCCTGCGATGTGCAATCGCATGTCTATTCGTTTTCGTTTGCGCCCAACCCGGACTGGACGCGGCAATTCGCGCCGCAGGCAGAGATTCGCGCCTACCTGGAGCAGTGCGCGCGGCGCTTTGAGCTGGCGCCGTTCCTGCGCTTTGGCATGGGCTTGGACAAAGCGCTGTTTGATGAGGCGCAACAGCGCTGGAGCCTGAGCTTCAGCAATGGTCGCCAGGTCAGCGCGCGGGTGCTGGTGTCGGGAATGGGCGGCCTGTCGCGCCCGGCATTGCCGGACATTCCCGGCCTGGACAGCTTCAAGGGCAAGCGCTTCCACTCCCAGCAGTGGGACCATGAGTACTCATTGAAGGGCAAACGCGTGGCCGTGATCGGCACCGGCGCCAGTGCTATCCAGTTCGTGCCGCAAATTGCGCCGCAGGTGGCCCACCTGGACCTGTTCCAGCGCACGCCGCCATGGATCATGCCCAAGCCCGACCGGCCGATTTCACGCGTCGAACGCTGGGTCTTCAAACACCTGCCCTTTACCCAACGCCTGGTGCGCGGTGCTTTTTACTGGGCACTGGAAGGCCGCGTAGTGGGCTTTGCCCTGCACCCGAGCCTGATGAAAATGGTGCAGAAAATCGCCATGCGCCACCTGCATAAACAAGTGGCCCGCCCTTCCCTGCGCAAAACCCTCACGCCCGACTACACCATCGGCTGCAAGCGCGTGTTGATCTCCAATGACTACTACCCGGCGCTGTCACGCAGCAACGTGCAGGTGGTGACCGACAACGTGCAGCGCATCGAGGCCGATGGGCTGGTTACCGCCGATGGCATCAAGCACCCGGCCGATTGCATCATTTTCGGCACCGGCTTCCAGGCCACCGATCCCTTGCCGCGCAACTGCGTTATCGGGCGCAACGGCATCGACCTGATGGACACCTGGCAAGACGGCGCCCATGCCTACCTGGGCACCACGGTGCCGGGTTATCCGAACCTGTTCCTGATCGTCGGCCCCAACACCGGGCTGGGGCATAACTCGATGATTTTGATGATCGAGGCCCAGGTCACCTACATCCTTGACGCCCTGCAACAGATGAAGCGCCATCGCATCGCTACGGTCGACGTCAAGCCGGCGGTGGAGTTGGCCTATAACGCCAGGCTGCAGGACAAACTCAAGGGCACCATCTGGTCCACCGGCGGCTGCAAGAGCTGGTACCTGGACCCGCGCACTGGCAAGAACACCACGCTGTGGCCCGGCTCGACCTGGCGCTTCAAGCAAGTCACCCGGCATTTCGCACTCAAGGACTACGTCGCCAACCTGGTCCCGGCGCCGTCCACACCGCGCCCGGCTGCGACGCCGCCCCACACCACCACAGAAGGGAGCCTGTCATGAAGTCATTCAACGGCCGCGTGGCGGCCATCACAGGCGCGGCTTCCGGCATGGGCCGCGCGCTGGCACTGGCGTTGGCGCGTGAGGGTTGCCACCTGGCGCTGGCAGATAAAAACAGCCAGGGCCTGGAGCAGACCGTCGCGCTGATCACGGCCCAGGGCCACGCACCAGTGCTTGTCACCTCGCACGTACTGGACGTTTCCGACCGCCAGGCCGTGGAAGACTGGGCCGCCCGTTGCGCAGCCGAACACGGCCAGATCAACCTGATCTTCAACAACGCCGGCGTCGCGCTGTCCAGCACCGTCGAAGGCGTGGATTACGCCGACCTGGAATGGATCATCGGCATCAACTTCTGGGGCGTGGTGTACGGCACCAAGGCCTTTCTGCCGTACCTCAAGGCCAGCGGCGACGGGCATGTGGTCAACACCTCCAGCGTGTTCGGCCTGTTCGCCCAGCCGGGTATGAGCGGCTACAACGCCACCAAGTTCGCCGTGCGCGGCTTTACCGAATCCCTGCGCCAGGAACTCGACCTGCAAAAAAGCGGGGTTTCAGCCACCTGCGTGCACCCCGGAGGGATCCGCACCGACATCTGCCGCAGCAGCCGGATCGACGCGAACATGACCGGCTTTTTGATCCACAGCGAGCAACAGGCCCGCGCCGACTTTGAAAAGCTGTTCATCACCGACGCCGATCAAGCCGCCAAAGTGATCCTCAACGGCGTACGCAAAAACAAACGCCGCGTGCTGATTGGCCGCGACGCTTACTTCCTGGACCTGCTCGCCCGCTGCCTGCCAGCGGCCTATCAAGCGCTGGTGGTGTTCGCCAGCAAACGCATGGCGCCCAAACACCGCAGCGCGCCCTCGCCCGTCCTTGAAACCCACGAAGAGCACCGTCTCTGACCTGGAGTACCGACCATGCTGCCGATTCGCCGCGACCTCCGTTTTGCCTTGCCGGCCGAACGCATCAAGAACTGGCACGAACAAGGCCCGTTCATCACGCACTTTTTCAACGCGCTGTCGTTGCTGTTTCCCCAGGGCGAACTGTTCTTCATGGACAGCGTGCGCCATTACCGCCAGCGCATCGAAGACCCGCAACTGAAGAAGGAAATCCAGGGGTTTATCGGCCAGGAAGCGATGCACAGCCGCGAGCACGTGGCCTACAACGACCTGCTGCAAGCCGCCGGGCTGCCGGCGCATTTCCTGGATCGCCGGCTGAAGATGATCCTCGACGCGCAAAAGAAGTACATGCCTGCCTCGTTCAACCTGGCGGTGACGATTGCCCTGGAGCATTACACCGCGATGCTCGCTGAAATCCTCCTCAGCGACACGTCGCGGTTTGGTGATTCGGTCAAGGGTTACCAGCAGATGTGGTACTGGCACGCCCTGGAAGAAACCGAGCACAAGGCGGTGGCGTTTGATGTGTGGAACAGTGTGATCAAGCCCGGGCCCACGCGTTATTTGCTGCGCACCGGCACCATGCTGACCACCACGCTGCTCTTTTGGCTGGTGATCTTCGATTTTCACCTTCGCCTGCTGTTTGCCGACCGCAGTGCGGGCGGGCATTTGAAGGGATTCTGGCGGATGCTCAAATTCCTGTATGGGCCCAAGGGCGTGTTCCCGCGTATGGCGTTGCCCTGGCTGCATTACTTCAAGCCGGGGTTTCATCCCTGGGACCATGACAACCGGGCGCGCCTGGCGGGCATTGACCGGTTGGTGGAGGAAATCGAGAAAGCCCATAAAAACTATGGGCCTGCCTGATGCCACCTAGCGCTGGGCCGGGATACGAAGGTCGCCATCCCGGCACTGGCTCTTGACGCTGCGCGGGCAGCCGGCAAACGCCAGGTCCTTGGTCAGGCATACACGCACCTCGGTCAACACGGCGCCCTTGCAGATCACCGCAAGGCCATGGTTGCCCATGGCCGGGTTGCTCTCACGAAACAGCGCTTCGATGTCCCGCGCAGCCAGGTTGCCCGGGACATTGAAGGGCTCAAGCGCCTGCGGGATCTTGACCACGCCCAGTGCGGCATCGGTCTTGTCCAGATAGGCTGACGCCTCAAGCCCGCTGCAGGTGCCGTGCTTGGCCCACTCATGCTTGAGCAGTTTGGGCGATGGGAACAACGTCTTGCCACGGGCATAGTCGGCATCCGACAACCGCGACTGCGGCGCACACGATGCCGGCCAGCCGCCCTTTGCGTACTGTGGCCACAGCCCATGCAGGACAAACCCGTAACCCTTGCCCGAACATTGCTGGTCGTCCGGGTGAGTCAGGCAGAAGGTCGGCGACCACGACAGCGACAACAGGTAAAAATCAAACTCACCAGCCTGCCCCTGAGCCTTCGGCGCTGCCGTAGCGGCACCTGCCAGCACCAGCCATAACACCATCCATACTGCTTTCATTTTCATCCGTTCATTCCTTAAAAAGACAAAATTCAAGCACGCTCAAACAGCCAGATTGGGGTTACGTTGTAGCACCCGGTCCATGATCCGGTCGGTCTTCAACGCCTCGATCGCCAGCGCCGGGTGTTTGCTTTCGCCGCGGATGTGCGCGTTCATCCCCAGCACGTGGTGCCATTGGATATGCGCGTGGTTGGGCACTTCCAGTTCCTCGCTGGTTTCGCCTTCCAGCCGCAAAGGCGCCTCATCGAACACCGAAAAGGTGATACGGCCCTTGCTGCCGATCAACTCCACCAAGTCTTCACGCCGGTCAGCGACAAAGTTCCAGCAGCCCATGCCCAGTGCGCCCGAGGTGAAGGTCCAGCAGGCGGTGACCGCATCTTCGGCGGCATAACGCCCGGCCTGGCGCGCGGTAAACCCGGCCACGTCGACAATATCCCCGGCCAGGTACTGGAACAGGTCAAAACCGTGGCTGGCCAGGTCCGCAAAATAACCGCCGCCGGCAATCAGCGGGTCGGTACGCCAGTTGGCGCTGCTGGCGTCGTCCTCGGACGGTGGCTTGCACAAGGTCCAGGTCAGTTGGCGCAACTCGCCGATGCGCCCGTCCTGCAGCCAGTCCCGCACCTGCTGGAAGCGCGGCAGCGAGCGTCGGTAATAGGAAACAAACAGGTGCAGCCCGGCCTGTTCGAAGGTGCGCTGCATCAACGCGCTTTGCTCGGCGTTCAGCGACATGGGCTTCTCGACGCAGCAATGCTTGCCCGCAGCGGCCACCATCAGGCTGTATTCGAGGTGGCTATCGGGCGGCGTGGCGATGTACACCGCGTCTACTTCAGGGTCGTCGATCAGCGCCTGGGCGTCGGTGTAGAACCGGGCGATGCCATGGCGTGCCGCATAATCGCGCACGGCCTCCTCGCGGCGCCCCATCACGGCCACCAACGCGGAACCTGGCGCTTTGTAGAAAGCGGGTCCACTCTTGAGTTCAGTGACACTGCCACAGCCGATCATGCCCCAGCGTACGGTGTTCATCTGCTTCTCCTTCAGGTGAGTATTTTCGATGGGGCAGTATCGGTGTTTTCCGGCCCCCTCTCTACCCTGCCGGATAAACACCTAGCATGACAATTGCATTACACTTTTATGACACTCATCCAGCTGCGGGGGCACAGACGATGAAAATAAGGGCCACGGTGATTTGCGAGCACGAGGGGCACATCCTGTTCGTGCGTAAAGCCCGATCGAAATGGGCACTGCCCGGCGGCAAGGTCGAGCGCGACGAGCGGCCAGCGGGCGCAGCCGCACGGGAACTGGAAGAGGAAACCGGGCTGAACGTGGACGGTTTGCTGTTATTGCAGGAATTGAAAGCCAGCGACACGCTGCATCATGTGTTCGAGGCCTCGGTGGTGAATATCGAAGAAGCCCGGCCGCTGAGTGAAATCAAGGAATGCCAGTGGCATCCCTACACCCAAGTGGAAGACCTGGACACCACCCAGGCCACCCAAAAAATCGTCAAGTCCTTCCTGCGCCGTCTCTAAAACGCGGCCAGCTCCGGGCTTTGCCCACTGCGCAACAACGCCTGTTTTACCAAGCCATTCGCTTTCTGCCGTTCGACAAAGGATTTGACGAACGCGGCAGCGGCTGCGTGCGCCACCGGTACCGCGACGGCCTGGCTGATGTTCATGAAGTCGTCGTCCAGCAGGCGCCAGTGCTCGTCGACCCGGGTGCGCAGGAAATCCCGAACCCCGGCCGCCGCATGCAAGCCATGCTCGATAAACAGCTCTACAGCGCCCGCCGAGGTGGGCGCGCGTAGCAATTGGGCGTGCGTCAACAGCGCAGGGAAGGATCAGGAAGTATTAGTGGGTATGAAGCCCTAGTGTGGGAGCCGGGCTTGCCCGCGATGCAGACAACTCGGTACCCGGTCACACCGCGGTGACCCCATCGCAGCCTCGCTAAAGCTCGACAACTCGCACAACCATCGCGGCCAGTTCTTCGCGGCTGCGGCTGATCATCACGCCGACTTGTGCAAGGTGGTCAACCGCCGCCACACCGCCCTCCTCGCTGATGCCGCGGCATGCCGGCAGGTGCAGGATGACCTCGAAGCCAGCCTTGAGCAGTTGCAACGCGGTGGTCTTGACGCAGTAGTCCAGCGCCAGGCCGCCGACGATCACGCGCCGGATGCCCTGGGCGTAGAGGTATTCGATGACCCCGGTGGAGAGCTTGTCGTGCAGGTCGTGGTAGCAGGCGCCGTAAGGGTGCAGATCCGGCTCGACGCCTTTCCAGATGAAATAGTCGTAGTCATAGGGCGCGGGCAATTCGTCCAGCAGGGCGAAACCCTCGGTGCCGGGCACGCAGTGGGCGACCCAGGTCACGTCGGCATGCACCAGCCCGGTGGGTTGCAGCATTTCGCTGTGGTGTTGCACGACCCAGGGCGCGTGCGGGGTGTGGGCGTCCTTGCTACCAACACGGCGGCAAGCGAGGCTGGCCATGTAATTGAGCTCGGCGCCAATCTGGTCGCCGCCGGCCACCGGCAGTTCATCGGGGCACAGCGGCGTGAAGCTTTTCTGGGCGTCGACATCAAATGAGGCAACGGTGTTTATCGGGACGGTCATTTTGGCGTTCTCCTCTGGCATGTGCACAAAAG
Source organism: Pseudomonas sp. A125 (assembly GCF_055409485.1). Classification (NCBI taxonomy): domain Bacteria; kingdom Pseudomonadati; phylum Pseudomonadota; class Gammaproteobacteria; order Pseudomonadales; family Pseudomonadaceae; genus Pseudomonas; species Pseudomonas sp. A125. The sequence goes on along the minus strand of NZ_JBUZVP010000013.1, from coordinate 120,137 downwards.
CACAGGGCCGGCCACAGGAGCAAGTGCCGTCAGTTCATCCAGTTGCCGCCGTCGACGTTGTAGGTCTGGGCCACTACGTAGTCGGCTTCTTTTGAAGCAAGGAAAACCGCCATCCCGGTGAGGTCTTCCGCTGTCCCCATGCGCCCGTAAGGCACCTCGCCCCCCACGCGCTTTTTCTTCTCGCCCAGCGGCAGCCCTTCATGCCGGGCGAACATTGCGTCTACCCCGTCCCAATGCTCACCGTCCACCACACCCGGCGCGATGGCATTCACGTTGATCCCCTGCTTGATCAGATTCAGGCCCGCCGACTGCGTAAGGCTGATCACCGCCGCCTTGGTCGCGCAGTACACCGCCACCAGCGCCTCGCCCCGGCGGCCGGCCTGGCTGGCCATGTTGATGATCTTGCCGCCATGGCCCTGTTTGATCATCTGCCGGGCAGCCGCCTGCAAGGTGAACAGCGTACCGGCGACGTTGATCGAGAACAGCCGGTCGAAGCTCTCGCGGGTGATGTCGGTGATGGGTGCCAGGTCGAACAAGGCGGCGTTGTTGATCAGGATGTCGAGCTTGCCGGCCTGCGCTACCACGGCGGCAATCGCCGCGTCGATGGAGGCCTGGTCGGTGACGTCCATCGCTACCGCGTAGGCCTGCGGGCCCAGCTCGGTGGCGGTGGCCCGAGCCCGCTTCAGGTTGATGTCGGCAATGGCGACGGTCGCGCCTTCGTTGATATAGGCCTGGGCGAATGCCCGGCCAATGCCCCGGGCGCTGCCGGTGACCAATGCGCTTTTACCTTCCAGTCGTTTCATGAATGTAGTGCCCCTAAGTTGATTATTTCGGGTAGCCGGCGCGTTTCATTTCGCGCATCGTGGTGGACTGCGCCTCTGCCAGGGCTTTATCAACCGTCATACCGCCAGTCAGCGCCGCCGAAAACAGCTTGCCCACCGAGGTGCCGATGGCCTGGAACTCGGGAATCGTCACGTATTGAATGCCCACGTACGGCACGGGTTTGGCCGACGGGTGCGCGGGGTCGGCATGCTGCATCATCTGCAGGGTCACCTTGGCGAACGGCGCTGCGCCAAGGTACGCCGCGTTGTAGGTGGACTGGCGCGTACCCGGCGGCACGTTGGTGATGCCGTCCTTGTCCGCCACCAACTGGATATATTCCTTGGAGGTGGCCCAGGTGATGAAGGCTTTGGCGGCGTCCTTGTGCTTGGAGGTCGCCGGGATCGCGAGGGACCAGGCGTACAGCCACGACGAACCCTTATCGGTAACCTCGGTGGGTGCGGCGGCAAAGCCCACGCTGTCGGCCACTTTGCTTTGGGTTTTGTCGGTGGTGAACGAGCCGGCGACGCTGGCGTCAACCCAGATCGCGCATTTGCCGCTGTTGAACAGCGCCAGGGTTTCGTTGAAACCGTTGCTGGAGACGCCCGGCGGGCCGTAGTTCTTCAGGGTATTGACGTAGAAGTTCGCTGCTGCTGTCCACTCGGGACTGGTCAGCTCGGGCTTCCATTGCTCGTCAAACCAGCGCGCACCAAAAGCGTTGGCCATGGTACTCAGCAGCGCGATGTTTTCACCCCAGCCGGCCTTGCCCCGCAGGCACATGCCGTATTGGTCCTTGGCGGGTTGGTTAAGCTTGGCGGCGAACTCACCCAACTGAGTCCAGGTCGGGTGATCGGGCATCGTCAGGCCGGCCTGTTTGAACAGGTCGGTGCGGTAATAGGTCACGGTGCTTTCGCCATAGAACGGCAAGGCGTAGAGGGTATTGTTCACCGACAAGCCCTGGCGCACGGCGGGGAAAATGTCGTCCACATCGTAGTCGGCGGGCAGTGGCGTGATCGGCTCCAGCCAGTGCTTGGCGCCCCACAACGGGGTTTCGTAGGTGCCGATGGTCAGCACGTCGAACTGGCCGCCCTGGGTGGCAATGTCGGTGGTGAGGCGCTGGCGCAGGACGTTTTCTTCAAGCACCACCCAATTGAGCTTCACCTCGGGGTGCTGCCCCTCGAACACTTTGGACAGGCGTTGCATGCGGATCATGTCGCTGTTGTTGACCGTGGCGATGGTTACGGTTTCGGCCGCATGGGCACCGATCGCCAGCGTGAGGCCGCAGAGCAGGAACAGCGCTTTCGGAATCTTGAACATGGCGGTTTCCACTTATTGTTTTTGTAGTTGACTGTCCGATTACAGCAGCTTGGCCGATGCCGGACAAACGCATGACGAATGCTCGACTGATACTTTTTTAACTGCGCCACCCGGAATCAAAAAAGTATCAGTGGCAAGCAAAATCCCGGGTAGCGGCGGCTTGGGCAAAAGGCGTATTTTGGTCCCATTCCAAAAAGCCCAGAAGGGCCACGCCCATGCCAGCAAGCCGCTCCGCCCTTTTCGAGCAACGCCCCGCCGAGCTGGAAGTGATCCTGGCCGAGCCCGAACATGGCTTTCGCTGGTACGAACATGACTACCCGTTCGAGCTGGCCCGCTGGAACCATCACCCCGAATTCGAGATCCACTTGATCCGCAAGGGCAGCGGCAAGCTGGTGGCGGGCGACTATATCGGTGCGTTTGGTGCCGGCCATGTCGCATTGATCGGCCCCGACCTGCCCCACGACTGGATCGGCGACCTGGCCCCGGGGGAATACCTGACGGGGCGTGATGTGGTGTTGCAGTTCGACGGCGCCGCGTTGCTGGCCCTGCGCAGCACGCTTCCCGAGTTGGGCGACCTGCAAAGCCTGTTTGACCGGGCCCGGCGCGGCCTGGAATTCACCGGCGAGACCGCACTGAAGGCCGCGCAACTGCTGGAATCCATCGGCCCCGCCCAAGGGCTGGCGCGCCTGATGCTGTTCATACAATTGCTGCACACTTTGATGCAGGCGCCCACCGGGCAAGCCCACTGTTTGGCCAGCGCCTGCTATACGCCAACTCTGGATGCCCGCAGCTCGGAGCGCATCCACAAGGCTTTCGATTACCTGATGACCGAATTGACCGGCGACCTGCGCCTGTCGGTCATCGCGCAACGCCTGGACATGAGCGAACCGGGCTTCTCGCGGTTCTTCAAGCGCGTCACCGGCCACGGTTTTATCGACCTGATGCGCAAGTTCCGGGTGCAGCGTGCCTGTCGCCTGTTATTGCAAAGCGAGAGGTCGGTGGCCGATATCTGCTTTGAAGTGGGTTATGCCAACCTCTCCAACTTCAACCGGCACTTTCGCATCGAGATGAACCAGACGCCCAGCGAATATCGCAGGGAAACGGCCACCTACCTGTTCAACCGCAACGGTGATCAGGCGCTGCCGTTTACCAAGGCGCATTTCTGACCAAAAGGCCGACTATTTCCCACCTTTCTTAATTCCTTCATGCAATTGACACAAATTGGTACAACCTGTGCAAACGTTTGCGGAACGAACTTGGCAGCCAAGTTCACCTCAACCCGAAGAATCGGGCCACAACCGCGTACGAACAGGGATTTTCAATGCACCCCACCTCCAGACGACCTGCGTCGGCTGCTGCTTTTGCTGTTTCCCTGCTACTGGCTGCCGTTACGGGAGTACTCAGCGCACCCATTTTGGCGCAGCAAAAGCCCGCCGATGACTCAGCACAGGGCGAAACCCTGGCCCCGGAGGCCAGCCCCTCGAAAAAAGGCGTGTACCTGTCGGACTGGTTCAACCAGGACCTGACGGTCATCGGCAGCAAAGACATCAGCTTTGGGCCCAAACCCGCCGATGACGTTTACCTGGAGTACGAATACTTTGGCCGCAAAGGCCCGTTCGAACTGTATGGCTACGTCGACATCCCGAAGATCTTCGGCATCGGCAACAGCAATGACAAAGGCGCCTGGGACCACGGTTCCCCGGTATTCATGGAGCACGAGCCACGTATCTCCATCGACTACCTCGCGGGCCGCAGCCTGGCCATCGGGCCGTTCAAGGAATGGTACGTGGCGTTTGACTGGATCTACGACCACGGCAGCAACAAGGCCAACCGTGCCAACACCTTGTACAGCGGCCTGGGCACCGACATCGAGACCCACTCGCGGGTCAACCTGTCGGCCAACTTCTATGGCCGTTACCAGTGGGAAAACTACGGCGCCAGCAACGAATATTCATGGGACGGCTACCGGGCGCAGATGAAGTACATCGTACCCATCGGCAGCTTCGACAATGGTGCATCGCTGACCTACATCGGCTTCACCAACTACGATTTCGGCTCGGATCTGCACAAAGACAACCCCGCACGCACTGCCAACTCCCTGGTTGCAACAAACGTGTTGTTGTATTCGTTCACTCACCTGCGTTTCACCCTGGTAGGTCGCTACTTCCATAACGGCGGCAACTGGGAAGACGGCAGCGAGCTGAACTTTGGCGACGGTGATTTCCGCGCCCGCTCCAACGGCTGGGGTTACTACGCCGGTGTGGGCTATCAATTCTGAGTGTGAACAAGGAGCAATAGATGAAGACCTTTACCCGCCTCTCAATCGCCATCGGCCTGGCCGTCGGCGCGCTGTTGCCACAGGTAGTACTGGCCAGCGAAGCCGCCCCGATCAAGCCCAAGGTAATGCTGATCACCATGTTCGCCCCCGAGGCGCAAAACTGGATCGATCGCCTGCAGCTCAAGCAGGAAGTACGCGTGCCTGGCCTGTCGGCCGAGTATCCGGTGATTCGCTGTAACACCCAGGACGTGTGCCTGCTGGTCACCGGCATGGGCCAGACCAACGCCGCCGCCTCGACCCTGGCACTGGCGCTGTCGCCCAAGTTCGACCTGCGTCAGAGCTACTTCCTGATCGCCGGGATTGCCGGGATCAACCCACACCACGGCACCATCGGCACCGCCGCGTGGGCACATTACCTGGTGGAGTTCGGCACCCAGTGGGAGCTGGATTCGCGCGATGCACCGAAAGATTGGCCGACCGGCTATATCGGCATCAATACCAAGGGGCCAAACGAAAAGCCGCCGCTGGACTACAAGACCGAAGTGTTCGAGCTCAACCCCAAGCTGCAAGCCAAGGCGTTTGCGCTGTCGCAAAAAGTCGAGCTCAGTGAAAGCAAGGAGTCCACGGCCTGGCGCAAACACTACCCGTACGCCCCGGCCAACCAGCCACCGCAGGTTACCCAGTGCGACACCCTGGCGGGCAATACCTGGTTCTCCGGGACGCGCCTGAGTGAACGCGCCGAAGTCTGGACCAAGTTGCTGACGGACAATAAAGGCGTGTACTGCACCACCCAGCAGGAAGACAACTCCACCTATGAAGCGTTGCTGCGGGCCAGCCGTGAAGGGTTGGTGGATATCAAGCGTTTGGCGGTGGTGCGGGCCGGTTCCGACTTTGATCGGCCGTAACCGGGTTATAGCGAAGTAGACAACCTGTTGAAGTACGCAGACCAGGGTGGTTTTGTGCCAGCGCTGGAGAATCTGTACCGCACCGGCAACCCGCTGGTGCAGGCGATTCTGAAGAACTGGTCGGCGTGGGAGAAAGGCGTTCCAGAGGCCTGAACAAACATCAAATGTGGGAGCCGGGCTCCCACAATGACCGGGTCAGGGCAGGAAGATAATCTTGTCTGCACTGCCCTGGTTCACTTCCTCAAAGCACTGCACACCGTCTGCCAGCGATACTTCCCGCAAGCCGCTCGGCAACGGTAACAAATCCTCGTCAAAGAACCGCCCGAATTGCTCCAGCATCACGGCGCACTGTTCGCAGTTGTAGAGCAATGAATTGATCCCCACCACCGACCCACCCTTGCGGTACAACGCCAGGGCTGGCAGTTGCACGTGCCCGTCCACCGGCGCGGCGATGATCGCGATACGGCCAAACGGCGCGAGCGCCGCCACGGCAGCCGGTAGCCAGAAGCCGGTGGTGTCAAAAATCACGTCAGCGCCCGTACCGAACAGGGCGTTGACCTGCCCTCCCAGTGCTTCCGGCTGGCCCAATAAGAGCCCCTCGAAACCCTGCTCGCGCAACGCCTCGACCTGTTCCGGGCGCCGCACTGCCCCAAGCACCTGGGCGCCCCGAATTTTCGCCAGGGCCAGTGCCGCGCTGCCTACCGCCCCATTGGCACCAATCACCAGCAAACGCGTGCCTTTGCCGACACCGCTGCGCTCAAGCGCATCCCAGGCCGTGGTGTAAGGCACGCCGAGGCTGGCGGCCTGGGCAAAGCTCAAATGGCTGGGCTTGTGGGCCACGCCCTTGGCCGACACGGTGAGGTACTGGGCGTGGGAACCGTCAGCGAAAAAGCCCAGGTCGCGGCCGGTGCCCCAGACTTCCTGGCCTACCAGGTCCTGCGGCCCCTCCACCACCACGCCGGCAAAATCACGCCCGGGAATGCGCGGTAACGTGGTGTAGGGAAAGCGCCCGAGCACGTTCTTCACATCGCTGGGGTTCAGCCCGGCGGCCTTGACGTGCACCAGGACTTCGCCGGCTGCCGGCACCGGGGTGGCAACGTCAACGTAAGCAAGGGCGGAAAGATCGCCGGTGGCGGAAAATTGCAGTGCTTTCATGGCCAACATCCATCGAGGTTAAAAAGGGTTTCAGGACAACCAGGTGCTGATCAACTGCCGGCCCATGGGCCAGAGTTTCTCGCCCAACAACATGCCCATCAGCCCTACCAGGGCGATGGCGGGTGGCGCGGGCGAGCGAAAATCCAGGGCACCGTAAATCACGCCGACCAACAGGCCGATGGCCAAGGAAATCAGGTAATTCATGGAACGCTCCGCAGCAGGGGTTGATGCGGTCAGTGTAGGGGGCTCAAATCCGAAGCATCGGCCAAGTGCTTCAGGATTTCGGCCAAGCCTCAGACAGGATACTGCGACGGCGCCATCCCCAGTTCACGGCGAAACATGTCGCTGAAACTGCTCGGTGAATAACCCAGCGACCGCGCGATGGCACTGACCGACTGGCCCTGGATCAACTCGGCCACGGCGGTGGCCAACTGCACCTGGCGGCGCCATTCGGCAAAGCCCATGCCCAGGCTGTTCTGGAACAGCCGGGCCAGGGTCCGCACGCTGGCACCCGCAGCTTCTGCGTGCTGTTCAAAGGGAATGTCCAGGGAAGGTGACGCCATCACCGCTTGGCAGGCACTGGTCAAGCGCCGATCGGCGCCTACGGGCAAGGCGATGCGGATAGACGAACGCCGGGCTCGTTGCAGCTCCAGCAGGGCCAGGCCCACCACCGCCTCGTAGTAGGTCTGGTCAGCACTGTCGCCCTGCTCTACTAACGCCACGATCAGCTCGCGCAGCAGCCCACCCACCTCGATCACCTGAACCTGGCTGTCCAGGGTCGCGGCCAGTGCCGGACGCAGGTAGATATTGCGCATCTGCAAGTCCGAGACCACGCGAATCCCATGCTCGACCCCCGGTGGCAGCCACACGGCGCGCTGTGGCGGTACCACCAGCGCCTCCTGCGGCGTCTCGACCCACATCACGCCGCTCATGGCGTAAAGCAACTGGCCCCAATCGTGCTGATGAGGCTCGACGTACAACCCACGCGGGTAGGTCCGCGCCAAGGGTTGCACGGGGATGGCGTGATCACTGAGGTCGGGGGGCGCGGCAAGGGCCATGAAGAGGCACATCGTTTCAGGGTGGAACGCCATGATAAGACCTGCGGCACTTAATCCGAGTGAATTTTTACCGCTTCAAGAGGGTCACTTAAAGACACAAGGAGGGTTAACGGATCCATGACTAACGCAAAACTTTTCGTGATCGACTACACGCTGCATGGCCAGCCCAAGTCTTTCATCATCCGTCTGGAAAAACTCGACACTGCTGAAGCCTGGCATTGGGCAAGCTGCGACGCCGGCGTGGGCCGTATCGGCCGTTTCGCCCGGGAGCAGGTAAAGAAGACGAGCCAGCCCCAGGCCGAGAAATTCGGCATCGAAAATGTGCAATGGCGCCGCTCGGATGCGCGCCCACAAGCCTGATAAAGGAGACGAAACAGGTGAATCAAACCGATGCAGTTACCGGAAAGGCGCACATCGACTACACACGGGACACGTTGTTTGGCCCGCTACCCAGGCATGCGGAGTGCCAGGTCAGCCTGTCACGCAGCCAGCCGGGAGGGTGGGTGCTGCAGGTGTTCCAGCCGTTGCCGGAGGACCTTCACGATGCGCAGACAATAGTGCTTGCGTTGTTGGGCCGGCGCACCAGCGGCGTGGTTCGGGACCGACAGCGGTTGGCGGATCACAGCCTCAGGCTGGAGTTGGAACCCCAATGAACGGCAGGAGCGAGCTTGCTCGCTCCTCCATCAGGCCCGCGTTAGCCGTGGGCCGACTTGGCGCACTCACACCCGGTCGCCGAAGCGCAAGGCTCACCATGGGCATGATGCTCGGCGCAGCCTTGGCAGCAATACCCCTTGCCGTCCTTCATCACCGCGTTTTTCCCCAACTGGCAGTTGCAGTGGGGGCAGGCGCATGTTTTCTCTTGCATGGTCAGACTCCTTTTTCATGGTCGTCCAGGTGCGGCGAACGCCGGCACCTCAAGCAATGACTATAGGCAATGATGCAAGGTTCAAAGCGCCGTCAGTCAGCCCGACGAGCGTTGCTGCGGTACATGAATACCAGGGCCAGCGCCAGGCACAGCATCGCCACGATCCGGCTGCCGGACAACTCGATCGCCGGGTTGCCCAGCCAACCAAAGTTGTCGATCAACATGCCCATGCCCAACTGCCCAACGATCACCGCCACCGTCGCTACCGCCGTGCCCACGATAGGTACCGCGCCGACCATCACCATCATGTACACCACACCGAACAAGGCGCCGGTCAGTTGCCATTTCGGCACGTCCAGCAGGCTCATCGCATGAGCCGGCTCGAAGAACAGGATCAGCAAGCCGGTAGTGATCGCCCCCACCACAAACGTCAGCAGGCTGCTGCGCAATACGCCCACTGCCTGCCCAAGGCGACCATTGATGGCGGCCTGCACACTCAACACCGCACCGGCAGCCACTACCAACACCAATAACAGAATCAGATTCATCGCCTTAACCCCGCGCAATCAGAACAAGTGCAACCACAATCAACGCCAACGCAATCCAGCGCTCAACGTTAACCCGCTTGCGGGCGGCGCCGAACCAGCCGAAGTGGTCGATCAGCACGCTTTTGCCCACCTGGCCCGACAAAATCGCGATCATGGTCATCGCGATGCCGATATGCGGTGTGGCGAGGGTCAGCACGATCACGTACATCGGCCCCAGAAAACCGCCAACCAGCTGCCAGCGCGGCAGGTCGGTCAACGCCGGGCCCTTTTGCGGGCCGCTGAACAGCAACAGCAAGAACAGGATCGCCGAGCCGACGCCAAAAATGCTCAAGGTCGCCCACAAGTGCCCAACCTGCACCCCCAGCGGGCCGAGCAACCCGGCCTCCACCGACAAGCCCATGCCGGCAAAAATCACCAACGGTAGCAGCAGCAACCGAAGAAACGTCTTGGGCCTGGCTTGAGCCACACCCTCCATTGAAGAAGCCTGCATACATCACCTGCGCGTTAGAGAGGAACAATGGCGCGCATTATCCGGTGGCACTGCTGTGCGATAAATGGGAGCATGCCGACAACACCTTTGCGCAATACGCACAGCACGGAGTCATGATGCAGGGCTTGAACGAACTGAGCTTCAAGGCGCTTCGCCTGTTTGTCGCGGTGCTGGACTACGGCAGTTTTTCTGAAGTCGCACGCCGCGAAGGCCTCGCGCCCTCCTCCATATCCCGACAAATCCAGTTGATGGAGCAGGCCCTCGGCCAGCAGTTGCTGTATCGCCATACCCGTGCGGTCAGCCCTACCGAAGCCGGGCGGCTGCTGGGCCGTCATGCGCGACTGATGCTGGAGCAACTGGAAGCCGCAGGGCAGGCACTGCAGGAACAGGAAAGCGAACCCAGCGGCCTGGTGCGTATCAATGCACCCATGGTCTTTGGCCAGCGCCATCTGTCGCCGTGGCTCGGGGAGTTGTGCCGGCGTTATCCGAAGCTGCAACTGGATATCCAGCAGACCGACACCTACGTTGATCCGTTGCAAGATGGCACCGACCTGCTGTTTCGCATTGGCGTGCTGAACGATTCCGGCATGCAGGCGCGAATCTTCGCCCCCCAGCGCTTCCGGCTTGCCGCCAGCCCAGGCTACCTGGAGCGTTTCGGCACGCCCGGCCATCCTGACGAACTGGTTAACCACCAGTGCCTGGCCTACAAGGGTGTCACGGGCCAGCAACGCTGGTTCTTCCGTCGCGAGCAAGGCGACTGGACGCCCTACAGCGTCAAAGGCCCCATCACCGGCAACCATGCCGACACGCTGACCCACGCAGCCGAGCAAGGCCTGGGATTGGTGGTGTTTCCATCGTGGTTGATTGGCGAAGGCCTGCGTGCTGGCAGCCTGCAGGCGGTGCTTACCGACTATGAAGTGGCGACGACCCTGGAGCCACAACAGATAGCGGCGCTGTGGCCAGGCAGTCGGCGGTTGTCGTTGAAGGTGAGGACGGTGATTGACTACTTCGTCGAGTGTTTTGGGGCCGTGCCGTACTGGGACCGTTGAGCTGCAACAAAAGCTGTTCGCCCTGCCCTGTCAGCGAAAATCTTTCTTCAAGTAGGTCGATTCTGATTTTACGCAACGCAGGGCAAAAACCGCTTGAATTCAGGCAGACTTTGACGAATTCCTTCAGGAGAGACGTCATGGATGCCAGTCATTACCCGTTCGGAAACACACAACCAAGCTCGCAAAAGTCGTCCTCAACCAGCAGTCGGCTGATCTTTGCCTGCCTACGAAATTTTGGCTATATTTGGCCAAAATCCGGGAAAGAGCACATGATTACGGTACCGTTGGGCGAAGCAAAAAATAACTTATCAAAACTCGTCGATGAGGCCGCCGCAGGCAAAATCATCACCATCGCCAAGCATGGGCGCGCCATGGCTCGGCTTGTTCCCGTAGGTAAACCTGCGGGTCGGCGAATAGGCGCGATGAAAGGAAAACTGGTGGTACCGGAGGACTTTGACGCGCCATTGCCAGACGACATGCTGGATGCGTTCGAGGGAAACCATCGATGAGGGTGTTGCTGGATACGCACATTCTGCTGTGGGCCCTGAGCGATGACCCAAAACTGTCCAGCAGGGCCAGAAAGCTGATCGAGAACGCGGCAGAAATCTATGTCAGTGCTGCCACATTCTGGGAGCTGGCTATAAAAGTGGGGCTTGGAAAGCTGAATGTGAACCTGGACGACATTCGCGAGCACTGCCTGGAAAGCGGCTACGTGGAATTACCCATCACCTCGGAACACGCAATCGCCGTCAAGGACCTTGAGCATCATCACAGGGATCCGTTTGACCGGCTAATCATCGCGACGGCCATCGTCGAACCGATGAAGCTATTGACGGCCGACCCCATGCTAGCCAAATACACAGCGTTGGCCGTCCTGGCTTAAATCAGTTCAGAACAACCATTGCCCGATCAGCCAGGCGTTGGCCCCGCTGATCACCACAAACAAGGCCCAGGCCAGCAGCCGCGTTGGCAAACTGTTAACGAACGGCCCCATCAGGCGCTTGTCACCCGTCATACGGATCAGTGGATACAACGCAAACGGCAACTGCAGGCTCAACACCACCTGGCTCAGGATCAGCAGCTTGCCGATGGCATCATCCCCCATCAGCCACACGCCGAGGAACGCGGGGATCAACGCCAAGCCACGAGTGATCAAGCGCCGCTGCCAGCACGGAATCCGCAGGTTGAGGTAACCCTCCATGATTACTTGCCCGGCGAGGGTGCCGGTGAACGTGGAGCTTTGACCGGACGCCAACAACGCAACACCGAACAGCACACTGGCGAATGCACCGCCCACCAACGGGTCGAGCAGGTGATAGGCGTCCTGGATTTCCACCACGTCGGTGTGGCCGGTCTGGTGGAAAGCGGCGGCGGCCAGAATCAGGATCGCCGCATTGACCAACAGCGCCAGCGCCAGCGAACCGATGGTGTCGATACGCGCCAGCTTCACTGCGTCCTGGCGGCTGGCCAGGTCCTTGCCGAACAGGCGGGTTTGCACGATGGAGCTGTGCAGGTACAGGTTATGCGGCATTACCGTGGCGCCCAATATGCCGATGGCCAGGTACAGCGGCGCGGCATCACTGATGGCCGCCAACGACGGCGTGAAACCACGGAACACGTCGGGCCAGTAAGGCTTGATCAGCACCAGCTCAATGAAGAAGCACACGCCGATGGTCGCCACCAGCGCCAGCATGATCGCTTCCAGTCGGCGGAAACCTCGATTTTGCAAGGCCAGGATCAGCAACGTATCAAAGGCTGTAATGACGATACCGGTGGTCAGGGAAACGCCCAGCAACAGGTGAAACGCCAAGGCACAGCCGAGGACTTCGGCGAGGTCGGTGGCAATGATCGAGATTTCCGCGAGCACCCATTGCACGAACGACGAACGCCGGCTGTAGCGTTCGCGGCTCAACTGCGCCAGGTCCTTGCCGGTGGCGATACCCAGGCGCGAGCACAGGCACTGCACCGCCATGCCTGCCAAGCTGGCCAACAGCACCACGAACAACAGGTTATAGCCGTAGCGCGAGCCGGCCTCGATAGCGGTGGCCCAGTTGCCCGGGTCCATGTAGCCAATGGAGATCAGTAACCCGGGACCGGCAAACTTCAGCACACGCTTGAAAAACGAAGCACTGGAGTCAACGACGACGGAGCCCGAGACTTCCGGGGGGCAGAACGGGGCGGTAGCAATTTTGGGCAGGCTGAATTTCACGCGGGGTACCAGGCTTTCACACAAGACGTGAACGCAGCTTATCAGTCAGACGCGACGGTACGCATCACCGTCTCCCGGGGCAGATCAAATGCCTCTACCACCTGGACCACCAGATCCAGCTCCTGGTTCAGTGCTTCGCGCTCCATGCGCTCGCGAATCACCCCGGTCACCAATACCGCCAAGGTAGTGATGGAGTACGCAGGGCCGGAAAATGCCCGTACACCGGTCACCAGCAGCATCGCCGCCGCCAGCGCCTGGCCCACCACCGGAATCGCCGTGGCTGCACCCCGACGCAGCATAAACCCGGTCAGCCCGGCCAGCGCGGTGCCACTCAAGGCAGTAGTGGCTGACCGCCCAACATCAAACCGATTGAAAAACCCCTGTTCCTTTTGCGCTGCGGCCTTCAGCTCCGCCTCGAACACTTGCCGGTCGGCCTGGCTGAGTTTGTCCTTGTATTGCTCGATCAACCGCTCGGCGACTTGCACTTCCAAATCCGCCAAGGCTACTTTTTCGATCGGCTCATCAAACTTGATGCCCACCCGCTGCGCCACGTCCTGGGCGATTTCGCGATAGCTCACGCCATGGCCGCGCGCCAGGTTCATGAAGGTGTCGCCGCCCATGCGCTGCAACTCGATGGCCAGCTTCAGGGGTTCGCGCACGGTGGCGTCGATAGAGGCACTGCGCTTTTGCGCCATCAGCTCGGCGAAGAACTTCAACTCCTCCGGACGCGCCTGTACCAGCAGTGGAAACAGGTCGACATCCTCTTCGGCAAACCGCACCTCGCTGCTGCGCTGATCGGCACGGATCATGCCCCGACGCTCCTGCAACAAGTCGGTGTACTGCACCACTGTCTTCAACTGCGGCCAGTAAGCGGCGTGGTCGAAGGTTGCCAAATGGACATTGGCCACCTTGGCCTTGAGCGCGGGCGTCACCGCAATCGCATACCGGCCTATGCAACGCTCAGTGTCGGGCTTGAGCGCCAGGGCCCAATCCTTGCTGGAATGGCAATTGATCACCCGCCCCTTGAGCGGCGCCGACACCAGGTCCCACGGGCTGGACGTGCAAATGGCGCCCCCCATCAACAGCAGGTTGTTCAGCGGCAATTCACGGGCCACTTCGGGGCTCGCCAGCAGGCTCTTGACCAGAAGCCGCGCACCCAGGGAGTGGCCAATCAGGTTGATCTGCCGCACATTGAGCGACTCACCATGCAGGTAGTTGGCCAGTTCGGGCAGCAGGCTTTTGGCGACCTCATCCACCCGCGCCTCGACGCTCTTGTAATGGTCAAGGAAATAGGCAATCGCCTTGCCCACCCCGATCGTCGCCGCGCCCAGGCTACCGCCGCCGAGCATCGAGGCGATCACGTCTTTAAACGGCGCAAACAGGTTTTCCAGGAAGTGCCCCGCCGGCCAGAACAGCATCAGGTTGGTCGAGCCTTCAATGGTTGCCAGTTGCTGCGAAAAATTGCCCAGTTGCTGCTGGTTGAAGAACGCCGAATAACCATGGACGTAGAGATTGAGCACATCCCCTTGGGGCTCGCCACACAACACAAACGTGGGCTTGCGGGTGCGGTGCATTTCATCCCACTGGTGTTGCATGTGGCGGTGACTCCTGGTGACAACGGAGGGCGATAGTAACAAAGGGTGAGGTTCGGCAATGTGAAAAACTGATACCCGGACTGTCCATAACCTTGCACAGTGATGACAGAAAACACGGATTTTGTTCGGCTATTCAGTGGATTAGCCTTTGTCGGGTCAACCACCGAAACCGAGGAACACCATGAGCAAGCCTGAATTTTCATCACACCCGGTTATGGCGACATCGCACGCGAAACCCTGCACTACGCCCAGGCCGTAAAAATCGGCAACCGCGTAGAAACCTCGGGCCAGGGCGGCTGGAACGACCAATTCCAGATTCCCGAAGCCCTTACCGACGAAATCGCCCTGGCCTTCCAGAACCTGGACCGCACCCTGGCGCAAGCCGGTGCCGGCTGGGAGCATGTGGTGCACGTCAACTCCTACCACGTGGGCGGTTTTCCTCCCGAGGTGAACGAGCAGATGGTCAAGTGGTACCGCCATTACATGCCCAATCACGCACCGATCTGGACCGAGTTGGGGGTGCAAGCCCTGGGGCTGCCGGCGATGCGCATTGAAATCCGCGTGACGGCAATTATTGCCTGACGCCGAACCGCTCGATCACCCAGTCGATAAACACCTTCAGCCGGGCATTCTGGTGTCGGTTCGGTGGGTAGATGATGTGCAACGGCGTGGCGGGCCGGGTCCAATCCGCCAACACCGGGACTAACTGGCCCGCCTCCACGTAGTAGTCCACGATGGACTTTAAATGCTGCCCGACGCCCAGGCCGGCGAGCAGCATTTCCTTGAGGCCATTGCCTTCGTTGGTAGAAAACGCGCAGTTGCCGACTTCATGACGGACCGCCCCCTTCTCGAAAATCAACGGCTCCGGCTTACCCGACCCGGCAAAGAAATATCCGATCTTGAGGTGGTTGTTTTCGAGGTCTTCGGGCGATACGGGCGCGCCCATGCGTTCCAGGTAACCGGGTGCCGCACAGGTGACGTACTCCAGGTCGGCAACCTTGCGGCCGATCATCGCCATGTCATCCAGTTTGCCAAGCCGCAGCACGCAATCCACACCCTCCCCCACAATATTGACGGCACGGTCGCTGATGCCCAGGGCAATGCTGATGTCGGGGTACTCACGATGAAAATCCACCAGCGCCGGGATCAACAGACAATTGGCAAAGGACGCCGGCGCATCCACTTTCAGGTGCCCACCGGGCTTGAGCTTCTGGCCGCGCAAGGCGTTATCCAGTTCATCCAGCTCGGCCACCAGGCACAGTGCGTGGGTGTAGTACTCCAACCCTTCCGGCGTCGCCGCCACCGCACGGGTGGTGCGATGCATCAGCTTGACGCCCAGGTGTTTCTCCAGGTCGGTGATGAGTTTGCTGACGGTGGAGCGCGGCAGTGCCAATTGGTCGGACGCGCGGCTGAAGGAGCCGGTTTCGACTACACGGACGAAGGCACGCATGGCGAGGAGTTGGTTCACTGTGATGTCCGACAAGGCAAGAGTGCCAAGTATTGTCTATAAGGCTGCACAATGGCGACAGCTATTCAGACAACAAAAAGCCCGGCATCTGGCCGGGCCTGCGGTGTAATGCAAGCATGCCGGGCGCTTGTCCGCCCATAAAAAACAGCCCTTTCCACTACCGATCCTGTTTGTCACAACGTTAGCCGCAGGCAAAAAAGTCATTGCACTAAATGGTAATAATATTTACGCGAGTGCCTTGTAGGAACGCTACGCCATCCAATGAACGCTCAGGCGAAGGACTTAACCTGTGCAAAAATTCAGATTTCGAAATGTAAAAAAGCGCTCTAATAGCGCCCTGTTGATTCAGCAACAAGATCCTGGAGTTCCCAATGCCCCATGAAGGCAACCTGTTACAAGCGGCGGTTGTATTCCTGTTCGCCGCCGTACTGACCGTGCCCTTGGCCAAGCGCCTGCAACTGGGCGCCGTGTTGGGTTACTTACTGGCCGGCGTAATCATCGGCCCGTCGGTGCTGGGCCTGGTGGGCAACCCGCAAAGTGTCAGCCAGTTTTCGGAAC
The DNA here is from genome assembly GCF_055409485.1 of Pseudomonas sp. A125. Lineage (NCBI taxonomy): Bacteria > Pseudomonadati > Pseudomonadota > Gammaproteobacteria > Pseudomonadales > Pseudomonadaceae > Pseudomonas > Pseudomonas sp. A125. Next base: position 103,823 of record NZ_JBUZVP010000013.1, on the reverse strand, counting down.
TTGGGGTGGTGTTGCTGCTGTTCATCATTGGCCTGGAGTTGTCGCCCAAGCGCTTGTGGGTGATGCGCAAGGCGGTGTTTGGGGTCGGCCTGGCGCAGGTATTGCTCACGGGCAGCGTGATCGGCGTGGTCGCACTGTTTGTGTTTGGCCAGTCGTGGAACAGCGCCATCGTGCTGGGCCTTGGCCTCGCGCTCTCCTCCACGGCCTTCGGCCTGCAAAGCCTGGCCGAGCGCAAGGAACTCAACCAACCCCACGGGCGCCTGGCCTTTGCGATCCTGCTGTTCCAGGACATCGCGGCGATCCCGCTGATCGCCATGGTGCCGCTGCTGGCCGGCAGCGATCACCCCACCACCACTTCCCAGGGCCTGCAGCACGGCCTGGAAGTGCTGGGCAGTATCGCCGTAGTGATCATCGGCGGGCGCTATCTGCTGCGGCCGGTGTTTCGCATCGTGGCCAAGACCGGGCTGCGGGAGGTCTCGACTGCCACCGCGTTATTGGTGGTGATCGGCACGGCCTGGCTGATGGAACTGGTGGGCGTGTCCATGGCGCTTGGCGCCTTCCTCGCCGGGCTGCTGCTGGCAGACTCCGAATACCGGCATGAACTCGAATCGCAGATCGAGCCGTTCAAGGGCCTGCTGCTGGGCCTGTTCTTTATCAGCGTGGGCATGGGTGCCAATATCAGCCTGTTGTTCAGTGCGCCGGTAATCGTGCTGGGCCTGACCTTACTGCTGATCGCCATCAAGTTACCGCTGCTGTTTTGCGTGGGTCGCCTGGCCGGTGACCTGAACCGTGAAAGCGCGCTGCGCCTGGGTGTGGTGCTGGCGGCCGGGGGCGAATTTGCCTTCGTGGTATTCAAGATCGGCCGCGACCAAGGGCTGTTCGAACCGCACCTCTACGACATCCTCGTGCTGACCATCACCCTGTCGATGGCCGTGACGCCGTTGCTGCTGTTGCTCTGCCCCAAGCTGTTCAAGGCCAAGGTCAAGCCGGTGGAAGTCCCCGAGGAATACCGCGCCATCGAAAGCGATTCGCCCCGGGTGGTGATCGCCGGGATGGGCCGTATGGGGCAGATCGTGGCGCGGATCCTGCGGGCGCAAAACATCTCGTTTATCGCCCTCGATACCTCGGTGGAGACCATCGAGCTGACCCGCAGCTTCGGTGGCATGCCGGTGTTCTACGGCGACCCCCAGCGCCCGGAAATCCTTCACGCGGCGAAAGTCGACCAGGCCGAGTTTTTCGTGATCGCCATGGACGACCCCGAAATCAACATCAAGACCGCCGAGCTGGTGCGCAGCCTCTACCCGCACATGAAGATCATCGCCCGCGCCCGTAACCGCCAACACGTGCACCGCCTGGTGGACCTTGATGCATCACCGGTGCGCGAGACGTTTTACTCCAGCCTGGAAATGAGCCGCCGCACCCTGGTGGGTCTTGGTTTGACCCAAGCCCAGGCCGACGCACGCATCAGCCGTTTCAAAAACCACGACCTGCAGTTGCTGGCGGCGCAACACGCCGTGTATGACGATGCGGCCAAGGTGATGCAGTCGGCCCAGGAAGCCCGGACCGAATTGGCGCGGCTGTTTGAGATGGACCGGCTCGAAGAAGAGTCCGACAAGGTGTAGGGACGGAGATGAACGATCTTGCGAATTTTCTGACAGAATACGGCGCAATTTCGTTCATCCCTGGAGAGCTTCATGGCCACCCTCAGCAAGACCGCAGCCCTCTTGGCCCTCGCGCTGGCTGCCGGCTTCGGCGCCAGCCAAGTCCTCGCCGCCAGCAAGCCTGCGGCGCAGAAAACCGCCACCCAGACCATCTCCACCCTGGACGGCAAGTTCAGCTTCAACCTGCCCAAGTCCTACCTGGCCGACCCACTCCCGGCCGGTGACGCCGAACACGGCACCGCAGGCGCCAACGGTACGATGTACAGCGACCAGGCCACCAAAAGCGTGATTTTTGTCGTCGAAAAACCGAGTGTCGCCGGCCTGATCAAGGACAACGACCCGCAGTTCCTCGACGGCGCTGTTGCGGACTTTGTCAAGGAGCAAAGCGCTGCCCTGCCGGACTTCAAGAAAGGCGCCGAGAAGAAGCTCACCGTCAAAAACCTCGCCCTGCGCCAGGTCGACAGCACCGCGACCATGGGCGGCGGCAAGACACTGAGCTCTACATTCCTCACCGGTTCCGGGAGCCACCAGTTGGTGGTACAGGCTATTTCCCGGGCGGATGATGAAGCCGGTCATGCGCTGTTGGTGAAACAGATTATTGGCGGTAAATAACCCGATTTACCTGACAATGAAAATCTAATGTGGGAACTGGCTTGCCTGCGATAGCGATTGACCAGTCACTGTTTTTGGCGACTGATACACCGCTATCGCAGGCAAGCCAGCTCCCACATTTTTATCGCATTCACATCGCCGGATTCAGCGCAGGCTGTTTTCCAGCCACTGCTTCAAGTCCTGTAATTCCGCCTCACCGACGGTATGAATCATCCCCGGGTAGCCGTGGAATTGCGGTGTGAGGCCAATCCCCTGCAACGCCTCGTTGGCCCGCGTTGCCGAGTAGTAGGGCAGCGCCTGGTCCAGTGTGCCGTGACCGATAAAAATCGCCAGTTTGCCCAGTCGCGCATCCGGCTTGAGCTCGGCCTTGAGCACCGGCAGCACGCTGCCACTCAACGCTGCAATCCCGCGCAGCATCTCGGGGTGCCGTAGTCCTACCTCGTACGACATGATCGCGCCCTGGCTGAAACCCACCAGGAATACCCGCTCGGGTTGTGTGTGGTACTTGGCGGTGGCCTGGGCGACGAAGGCTTCGATCAGCTTCGCGCTGCCCTGCAAATCGACGGTTTCGCCATCAAAATCGCCGTCGCCCGGCTTCTTGCGGAACCAGCGATAACCGCCGCCTTCCACCGGCATCGGTGCCCGCGCAGACAGGTAGGTCCAGGTCGACGGCAAGCGATCCTTGAGCCCGAACAAGTCGGCCTCGTCACTGCCATACCCATGCAGGAAGATCACCAATGGCTCGTTGCGCGCATCGCTTTGGGTTTGCTCCAGGTAAGGCAGCGGCAGGTCCGTGTGCAGTTCGGCTTCGGCATGGGCAGCGCTGGTAAACAGCGCCAATGAGAGGGCGATCAGTTTGAGCATGGGCATCAACCTTCAGGGTTTGCGCAACAAATAGGTATCCATGATCCAGCCATTGGCCTGGCGCGCCGCCTTGCGCACCCGTTCGATCTCTTCGGCCACTTCGGCAACCTTGCCGCTGATCAGGATTTCGTCCGGCGTACCCAGGTAGGCGCCCCAGTAGATATCCAGGTCCTGATCGGCCACGGTGCGGTAGGAGTCTTCAGCATCCAGCATGACAACCAGGGTGTCGGCATCACTTGCCTGCCCTGCCGCCAACCGGCGCCCGGTGGTAATTTCGATGGAGCGGCCAATGCGGTTCAACGGCACTTTGTGCTGGGCCGCCAGGGCCTGGACGCTGGTAATCCCGGGGATCACCTCAAATTCGAACGCGCAACTGCCACTGGCCAGGATCGCCTGCAGGATACGAATGGTGCTGTCGTACAGCGCCGGATCACCCCAGGCCAGGAAGGCGCCGACTTCGCCGTCGGCCATTTCTTCATTGATCATTCGCTCGAAGGTCTGTTGCTTGTCGCGGTTCAGGTCCTTCACGGCGGTGGTGTAGTCGATGTCACCGCGTACACGCTCGGGGCAATCGGCCTCGACAAAACGGTGGGCGTGATCGGTGATGTAGGTCGCGCAGATTTCCCGGCGCAGGTCGATCAACTTGTCCTTGCTCTGGCCCTTGTCCATCAGGAAAAACACGTCGGTGCGGTTGAGCGCCTTGACCGCCTGCATCGTGATGTAGTCGGGGTTGCCGGCGCCAATGCCGATGATCAGGATGCGTTTCATGGGAAAGTCTTCATGGGTGTTCTCGATGCGGGGAGCGGATTTTGCCATGTTCGGGGCGTCAGGCGTGAGTTTCCAGGCGCAGGCGCCAACGGCCGTTGAAGCGCAGTTCGGTGGATGACAGCGGCTCGACGTCAATCAGGTTGAACTGTGAGGGCGGGCATTGCATAACGTGCAACAGCGCCGCGCGGATGACAAACGGGTGGGTCACGGCCAGCACATGCCCCGGCGTTTGCTCAAGGGACTGCAACCACCGCCCTACCCGCTCACACAATTGCACCACCGATTCGCCACCGTGGGGCGCCGAGGCGCTGTCGGTCAACCAGGCCTGCAGCGCTTCGGGTTCAGCCTGCTGGACCTCATCAAGGGCCAGCCCTTGCCAACGGCCGAAATCGCAATCGCGCAGGGCGGTTTCAACCGCAGCATCGGCTGCAAACAGCATCGCCGTCTGCCGGGTACGCGCCTCTGGGCCGCAGAGCACCCGGGGCGCGCGCTTGAAGCGCGGCGCCTGGGACAACGCCGCGGGTTGCCAGTCCATTTCCACCGGCTCATCCAGCGCAAAGCGTGCCCGCTTCTGGGCACGGGTGCTGGCGTGGGAAACAAGGGTTAAACGGGTGGCCTGCATAACAAATCGCTCTGGTTTTAAGGTGCAGTCGGCGTAGACTCGGCAAGTTGTTTCAATATGTTTCAACCATTCTGCAACAGGAAGCCGGTTCAACGCCGGCGCGGTCGCGCCACTGTATTCGGCCTGATAGCCGTAAGCCAGACCCTGTTTCAGCCAACTCGCTATCCATTTCGGGACGCGTCATCCCTGGAGGTTCTCATGGCTTATACCGCTGCAACCGACTCCGACCTTTCAATACCGTCCATTCCCCTGGGCGAAATTCTGCCTTGGGCGATTTTCGGCGGCCTGCTGCTGTTGCTGGCGATTTACTTCGTCGGCGCCGAGCAAGGCGCAACCGCCGTATTCAAAGGCATGTACGTGCATGAGTTTGTGCACGACGGTCGTCACCTGCTGGGTTTCCCCTGCCATTGATTGGAGTGTGACGACATGACAGGGCATTTACTCGTTCGCGGGATGCTGGTGGGCTTGCTGGCCGGCATCCTGGCGTTCGGTTTCGCCAAGACCTTTGGTGAGCCGCAGATCGACAAGGCCATTGCCTTCGAAGATAAAATGGCACAGATGCACGGCGACGCGCCGGAAGAAGAACTGGTGAGCCGCGAAGTACAAAGTACCTTCGGCCTGTTCACCGGGGTGGTGGTGTACAGCGTCTCCCTGGGCGGCATCTTCGCGTTGGTGTTCGCGTACTCCCTGGGCCGCATCGGCAAGGTCGGCCCGCGTGGCCTGGCGGCGCTGCTGGCCTTGGCCGCGTTTGTGACGATCATCGTGGTGCCGGGGCTCAAGTACCCGGCCAACCCGCCTTCGGTGGGCGACCCGGCCACCATCGCACAACGCACCAAGCTGTTCTTCCTGATGCTGCTGGTGTCGGTGACAGCCGCAGTGATTGCGATCAACGCCGCACGCAAGTTGATTGCCAGCCGTGGCGTGTGGGCCGGCGCGATTCTGGGTGTGGCGCTGTACATCGTGATCGTGTCGGTGGCCGGCAGTTTGTTCCCGACCATCAATGAAGTGCCTGAGCAATTCTCGGCGGTGTTGCTGTGGAAATTCCGCGTGGCCTCGCTGGGGATTCAACTGGTGCTGTGGACCACTCTGGGCCTGGTGTTCGGCACCGTGGCCGAGCGCAAGTTGAGCCAGCCCCGCGCACGCCTCAACTCCTGATGGCACGCGTAGCCGCCGACGGACCGGCGGCTACCGGCATTCACACCCCCGGCCGCGCCAGGTAAAACACCTCGTATCCACTGCCCGGATGGCTCGCATCCAATGCCTGGCCCGACAAGGTGATGCGCACCAGCTTCCACGCCTGCACATCCAGCGCCAGAAACACGGCAAAGTTATCGCGGCTGTCTGCGATCCGCTGATTACGCGCTTTTTCTGCGACCAGTATGTGCGCCCGGTCGGCCCCCGGCGCCAGTGCCCACTCTTCCCGATACAGGCTCAAGGCGTTTTGCGCCGGGCCTCGCTGCAGATCCAGCGGTAACCAGGACTCAATGTGTGGCTGGCCAAAACTGTCCAACACCTTCTGAAAACGTTCGCCGAGTAAAAAGTCTGCGGCCTGCAGCGGATCGGACCACAGATAAACCGACGCATACAGGTTGCCCACGCCCGGCCCCTGCCCTTGCTCCTGGGCGATAAACGCCTTGAACAGCAAACCCTCGGCGTGATCCCACTGCGGCCCCAACCTGGCGGCGCGCTCACGGATCACCTCCATCGGGTAATCGGCTGGCAAGCGGTGTGAATACTGTTTGGCAAACATCATGGCGCTCCTGTTCAGATGAGTGGCCAGCTTGCGCAGCGGGCATGATTTCAGCAAGATATCACCCGATATAAGTGTGATAAGGATTCGAAATGACCGACGCACTCAAACCGCTGGATATCGACACCGTGCAGGCTTTTGTTCTGGTGGCCGATTTCGCCAGTTTCACCCGAGCGGCCCAGGCCCTGGACACGTCACAGGCGGCCATCAGCCTCAAGCTCAAGCGCCTCGAAGAGCGCCTCGGCTACCGCCTGCTGGTGCGCACGCCGAGGCATGTGCGGCTGTCGCCTCAGGGCGAGCAGTTCATCGTCGCCGCCCGTGCACTGCTCAACGCGCACGAACGCGCTTTGGGTGACATGGGCAACGGCGCGCCACGGCGGCTGGTGATCGGCATCAGCGACCACGTGGCCGGGCCAGACTTGCCGCTGTGGCTCAGTCGCCTCACGGCGTACGACCCGCTGGTGATCCTGGAGGTACGGATTGCCTCGTCGCGGGACCTGGTCACAGCGTTCGACCGCAATGAACTGGACGCGGTAATCGTGCGCAACGAGGGCGACCGCCAGGACGGTGAGGTGTTGGTGGTTGAGGGCTTTGGCTGGTTCGCCGCACCGACCTGGCAGCACACCCCGGGCACACCGCTGCGCATGGCAACCATGGCCTCGCCCTGCGGCGTGCGCCAACTCGCGGTGCGGGCGCTGGACGAGGCGCGTATTGATTGGACTGAAGTGTTCGTGGGCGGCGGCGTCATGGCAGTGGGCGCGGCGGTCAGCGCCGGCCTGGGCGTGGCGGCGCTGGCCCGGCGAGTGGCGCCGGCAGGCGCGGTGGACGTCAGCGAACAGTACGGGTTGCCGACGTTGCCCGTCAGTGAAATCGTGCTGCACAGCCGGATCAGTGATGGCCGCTCCCGCGAAACGTTGCGGGCCTTGAGTGCAACCTTCAGAGGGGTTCTGGAGCGCCAGGGTGCATCTGGGCGTACCGTCCCCGCACAAACCGCTCCAGCTCATCACCCGGTATTGCCTTGCTGAAATACCAGCCCTGAATGATCAACTCCGAGCCCGACTGAAAAAACGCAAGCTGCTCGGCGGTCTCAACCCCCTCGACCACTACGCCAAGGTTGAGCGCCTCGCAAAACCGCAACATCCCGGTCAACACCTGGGCGCCCTTTGGGTCATGCTGGGCCACCACAAAACTGCGATCGATCTTGATGAAATCCACCGGGAACTGGTGCAAATAACTCAGCGCCGAAAACCCGGTTCCAAAGTCGTCGATATACACCTTGGCACCAATCGCCTGCAGCTTCTCGATCATCTGCCGCGTGCCCTGTATATCCCCCACCAACGCATCCTCGGTGATCTCCACCGACACCTGCCCGTGGGCCTGGGCCAGTATCTCCACCAGCCGGTCGCCATACGCCGGGGTCGTCAGCGTGGCGCTGGAAATATTGATCGTCATCGGCAACGTAAACCCGACCTTCTGCCACCTCTGGTATTGCCGCACGGCCTGGGATGCCACCCACACATCCACGTCGGGCATCAACCTGGCATGGGCCAACCATTGCAGGAACTCCCAGGGCGAATGCACCGTGCCCTCGGCATCCCGTGCGCGCATCAACGCTTCACAACCGGTGCACAGCCCGGTCAGGGTAGAAACCTGCGGCTGGAATTCCAGGTAAAACTCATAGTCGCTGATCTGCTGGATATGGCTTAACTCACTGGTCTGGCGCGCCTGGGCTTTATGGGACGCCATCACCGGGTCCAGTTCCAGCAAGCGACCCTTTTCTTCCAGGCCGCGAAAGGTCATGTCCAGCGACTTCAAATACACCGTGCCGCCTTCCGTGGCCTGGCGGTTGATCGCTCGCACATAGGGCGCATAAATCAGCGTGCCCACCCCCAGCAACACCACCTGCAGCAGCACCGCCGCGAGGTCACCGTGGGTACTCAAATAGGCGTTGAGCAACACCGGCGCGGTAAACGGCACACTGACCACCGCCGGCGACACCCAGCCAATCTGCACCACCGTCAGCGCCAGCATCGCGTTGAACGCCGGCACCAGCAGAAAGGGAATGAACAGACGCGGATTGAGGATAATCGGCAAGCCAAACAACAGCACTTCGCTGACATTGAACAGGGATAGCGGCAGGCTGGCCATCGCCACCAGGCGCATGGACTTGCTCTTGGAACACAGCAGGATCGCCGTCAGCAGGCACAACGCACCACCCGAGCCGCCGATAAACGCGAAACTGCCCAGCAAGCCGCCGTTCAGCAAATATTTGACCGGTTCGCCCGCGGCCATCGCCGCGTTGTTAAGCACAACGGCTTGGTCCAACACGTCAAACAACGGCTGCATGGCGTACACACCATGGATGCCAAAAAACCACAGCAGCGAATTCATCAGCGTCACAAACAGGCCACTGCCATAGGGCGTCTCCAGTGCATCAAGCACTTGCGGCCCCTGAAGCTGCGCCACCTGCGGAACCTGCAACAGCAACGACAACACGAGCACCAGCACGAGCGCCGTGATCGCCCCCGGCACTACCATATTGATGGTGCCCTTGAGGTTGTGTCCCACCAGGTCTTCGTTGATCAACCGGGTCCAGCGACGCCGGTGCAGCCAGCCAATGGCGGGCACATTGATCAGCGGCGAGGCAATGGCGATGAACAACACGAAGGTCGCCGACGCCCGGGGAAAATCGCGCAGCACAAACGTTGCGATCACCACATGGGCCAGGCACAGGAACGCCACCGGCAGTTGTGGCAGGCGGTGCTGGATCGCGAGCATGTAACCGATGGAGGCGGCGACCAGCAACGGAATTACCGAGCTGATCTGGTTGTGCAACCCCGCGAGGAAGGCCACCACCTGCGGGGCGAAACCCAGCACACGGGCGCATTCGGACAGAATCAGGAAACCCGCCGACACCAGCAGGCATGGCAGGATCCACAGCAGCCCCTCGCGTATGGCCCGCAATGACTCGGTACTGGCCAGGGCCGCCAGCCGCTGGGTGAAGAAAAGCTTGAACAGCGTTTGCGCCATCACCTGTCCCTCTGCACATCGCGCTCGATCCCTGGTGCCAGGGGTCGCAAAATAACACCTGGCCGTAGCCCTTACCGCCGGGGGTAACGCTACACGTCCTGCTACCGCGAGCGAAAGGCTTTTGCAGCCACGGGCGCAATTATTCAGAATCACCGTGTGGGCCTGCTGCTTGTCGATTGGTTCGGGTTGGCCCATCCTTTGGCGCACTTGTTGTCGTAAAAAGCGACGCTCTCTTCGAACGGACTCGACCGATGCTGCGATTCTCCCCCCTGATGGCCTGTGCGCTGCTTGGCCTGGCCAGCCCATTGGCCAGTGCCGCCGGCGCAACGTTCCCGGATGCCCAAGCCAGCGACCCGGCCACGTTACAGTGGATGGTCGGCGCGCCGCCGCCGGCAGACCGCACCCTGCGCTTTGAAGACGGTAGCTATTTCCGCTTCCCGGCCATGCGCTGGAGTGTCGCCAACTTTCGCCAACTAATGCCCACGGTGAACGTCTCCCGAGGCCTGGGTGCGCCGTTGGTACTGCCGCGCAAACTTGATCAGGGACTCGATGCAATCTCTGTGCAACCCGTGGGTGCCACCCAGCCACTGACCTGGCGCCAGACCCTGGACGCCACCTACACCGATGGCATCGTGGTGATGCATCGCGGCACGGTGGTGTATGAGCGTTACTTCGGGGTGCTCAAGGACGACGGGCAACACGCGGCCATGTCGGTTACCAAGTCGGTGATCGGCACCCTCGGCGCGATGCTGGTGGCCGATGGCACGCTCGACCCACAGAAAAAGATCGTCGACTACGTGCCCGAACTCGGCCGCGCAGCCTTCGGCAGCGCCACCCTGCGCCAAGTGCTGGACATGACCACGGCCCTGGACTACAGCGAAGATTATGCCGACCCAACAGCCGAAGTCTGGGCCCACGCCCAAGCGGGCAACCCGCTGCCCAAACCCAAGGATTACACCGGGCCGCGCAGCTACTACGAATTCCTGCAAACCGTAAAACAACAGGGCGAACATGGTCGTGCCTTCGGCTACAAGACCGTCAACACCGACGTACTGGGCTGGGTGATCGCCCGCGCGACCGGGCGCAACGTCGCACAACTGCTCAGCGAACGCATCTGGAGCCGGCTCGGCACCGAACAGGACGCCTACTTCACCGTCGACTCCGTCGGCACACCGTTCGCCGGTGGCGGCCTGAACACCGGGCTGCGCGACCTTGCCCGGTTTGCTGAAATGCTGCGCAACGGCGGCCGTTTCAACGACCAGCAGATCGTGCCTGAAAGCGTGGTGACGGATATTCGCCAAGGCGGCGACAAACAGGCATTCGCCCAGGCTGGCTACAACCAGTTGAAGGGCTGGAGCTATCGCAGCATGTGGTGGGTGACCCACAATCCCGACGGTGCGTTCATGGCGCGTGGGGTACATGGCCAGAGCATCTACATCGACCCCAAGGCTGAAATGGTGATCGTGCGTTACGCCTCCCATCCTGTGGCGGGCAATGCGGCCAATGATGGCGTGACGTTGCCGGCGTATGCGGCGATGGCGGCCTTTTTAATCAACAAACAAGACTGACACGTGGAGTAAACCTTTGTCCCAACCCGGCGAAAACCACCAGCGAGCCCTGGACAGATTCCTGAGCGAGCACCCGGCCCTGGCCGCAGAGCTGAATACATTGAACCCCCTGGCCGCCCAGGCCAAGGGTGAAACACTCGAGCAGTACCGCGCCGAGCGCCTGCATGAAGCCTTCGAGGCCGAAGCCGAGCAGCAGGGCCTGTTTGCGTGGGAACTGACGCTTAAATTGACGGCGCAGTCCCCGGAGGAATTCGAGGCCAAACGCCTTGAGGTGCACAGGGAAGTGGCACAAATGGCCGGCCTGAGTTGGGTGGAATATTGTCAGTTGCATGATTTTCCGGGTTAGAACCAGCGGTTCAAGCCCTGGCGGGTATCGCTGAATACCTCATGTAATTCATCAAGGGTGATGGTCCTGCGTTCAGGGTCGATCGCCATAGCCGTGCGCAGTGCCGGCCAACAACGGCGGGGCAATTGCCGCGGCCGGGGCGGCCTCCCACCGGGTTGGCGTCGTCCATGTGCCAGTTCGTAAAGCACACACGCCACTGCGTACAGCTCGGCGCTGGCCGAAAGCGAACCGCCGGCCAGCAACTCCGGCGCGGCGTACGCCGGGGTCCAGGCATTGAAACGACTGCGATTCAACGCCGCCGTACCCGCGCCAACCGGCCCTGAAACCTGGCCCAAACCAAAATCAAACAGGCGCACCCCGTCATCGCCCACCATGACATTGCCGGGTTTTACATCGCCATGCAGCACACCCTGCTGATGGCTATGGCGCAGGGCGTCCAGCAATTGCACAGCGATCCATTGCAACTCCCGCCACGGCAAGCCGCAGGGGCACTCCAGCAGCAGCCGATCCAGGGGCATGCCCTGCAGCAGTTCCATGGTGAAGAAAGCGAGCTGGCTGGGAGCGTCCACGTCAAACGAAAACACACGTACCACCTGTTCATGCCGAAGGGTGCGTGTCAGGGCGAACTCGCTGTAGAGCAATACATGGGCGTCGGCACACTCGCGAATGGCTTCACCCGCCACCTTGATCGCCACGCTGGAACGTGGCTCGCCAAACTGTTCGTGCAAAAGGTCCCGCGCGCGATAGACCACGCCCATGCCGCCCGCACCCAATACGCGCTCGATACGGTATCGCCCGGCCAACAAGGCAGGTGTCACATCGCGCGGCGGGGTTGCCAGCGCCTTGGCAAAGGCAAAGCGGGTCACAGCAGCACTGGACGCCGCGTCATCGCTCATGACTGCACCACCACAGCAGTCAGGTTGTCGCGGGCGGCACCGCGCAATACACCTGCGAACAGTCGATCCAGGACACACCGAGGCTCCCCCAGGCTCAAGGCGTCTCCCATTTCGCCATGGGTAAGCGCCTGGTACAGGCCATCGCTGCACAACAGAAAGACGTCCCCCGCCAACGTCTTGAGTTCCAATACTTGCGGAGTCAACGGGGCCCTGGAGCCAATGGCGCGTGTCAGCGCCCGTGCCTCTGGATGAGCCCTGGCCTGGGCGAGGCTCACCCGCTGATCAATCAATTGCTCAAACAGCGAATGGTCCCGCGACAGCTGGTACAACGTCTGCCCGCGCCACAGGTAGCAACGACTGTCACCCGCCCAGACACAAGCGGCGCGATCGCCCTCAAGCAGCAACGCCACGACGGTGCTCCCCATTGTGCAGCCGGCTCCATGGCTGGCCAACGTCAGCTCCTCGCCCAGCCGCCGGTTGAGCCATTGCAGGCAACGGCGAGTCGCCTCGATACGCTCGTCCAGGCAGCCCTGGCCAGGCAGCAACGCCAGGCTATCGACCACCAGTTGGCTGGCAATATCCCCCGCCTGATGCCCGCCCATCCCGTCTGCCACGGCCCAGTAACCTTTGCGGGGGCAATTGAGAAAGGCATCCTCGTTGCGCAAGCGGACCTTTCCACGGTCCGTACGGCCAGCGCTATGCCAGCGATCGAGAGGTTGGCTCACAACTGCTCCGGCAGGCGGAAGGTTCGCCACTGCGCTATCTGGAACGGGTTGGGTGTGCGCCGGCTGGTCAGCAGGTAGTTGGCGCGCAAGCCCGCAAGGTCGGCCTTGAGGATCAGCACATCCTGCCCGCTGGAGGGTTCGCTTTGCATCAGGTCGAACAAACGGAACATCGACCAGGCCCCGGCATTTTTCTCAAGCCCCAACGCCCGCTCGCCGCCCCGTTCCAGCACCAGACTGCTGCGACCATTTTCAGCCTCGATTGGCCATTGCATAGCCATGGGCACAATCGGCCCGTGCCGGTACTCCATCTGCTGCCCACCCAGGCGCAAGACCGCACGACTCACTGCCGAGTCGAGGCTGTAGGGTGCGAGCGTAAACCGAACCTGCAAGTCACCCGATTCATCTGCAAAAAAGCCGCGCCGGATCAGTTGCACCTTCGCTTGCTGGTCGAGCAATGCCCGGGACATCGGCAAGCTGCGGCCATCCAGGCTGCGCAGCCGGTAGCGACCGCCGTCACCGCTGACAAACGGCCTCAAGTAGCTGTCAAAAAAACGCGCCATCACCCCATCTGTCTTGAAGAACTCCTGAAAGTCGTTGAGGGAAACGTCGCTGCTCGCGTGGGCATTGAACGGAAAACGTTGCTTGATTGCCTTGGCGTAAAAACCATACACCTCGCTCTGATAACGCTGGTTTACATGACGATAGGCTTGCTCGAGCAGGCGGCGCCAATGTTCATCGGCCAGGCTTTCAAACCAGCCCGCCAGTGGCAGCGGCAGGCGTGCAGCAACATTACGCAGGTTACCCAGCGCATCCTGCTGACCCTGGATTCGCCGCTTTACCATCTCAAAGGCGGCCGGCTCCGGCGAGCCTTCACGATTCAAGGTCGCCAATTGCAGGTGCAGATCGTTGAGTACCTGCAGCACCTGGGTCAACTCGGTGCCCGGGTTCTGCTGGGCGTCCAGCAACTGATGCAGGGGCTCGAAGCGACGTTGCATTGCACGTCGGGCCGTGTCGGGCAACATGCTGGCCAAGGTGCCTCGAACACCGACGGTGGCGGTCTGCGCTACCTGCCCCCACTCTGCCGCAGGGCCTGGCAGTTTGGCAGTAAGGTCATCCAGGCGTTCATTGGCCGATGGCAGGCGCGTGTTGTCACGAACCTGCTGCAGCAACTGCAACAACGGTGATTGGGCTGACGTCAAGCTGGCGAGCTGCTCGGCGCCTTTCCTGGAGTTATCAATCTCGCGCAGGCGAATCCGGCCAATCGCCTCGCCCCAGGCATTGGCATACTCGCTAAAGTAGCGTTGCTCGAGTTCTACCATCAATCGTTGCAGGTCCATGGTGCTCAGGTCGGAGCCTTCACCCAACACCCAATTGTCCTGGACTATGGTGTTTACCAGACGCGCGCCCTGCTCCTCGAAATGGCGCAGGTAGTTGCGGGTATAGAAACCTGGAATGGAGGGGTCGCCACTCGCAAATACCTGCCCCTGCGCAAGGCGCAAAGGTTCAAGGCCACGGGCTTGTTCGCGCAGCACGCGGTACACCACATCGACCAGCGACTCGCCCCGCAATACATGGCGCGCATGGGCCACCAAATCGTCATTGAGCGGCTGCACGAACGGCTGTTCAAGCAATCGCGCGAAATGTTCATTCAAGCGACTTTGCACAGAAGGCTCACCGGCAAACCGTAGAGACCAATGCCCCGCCATCCGCTCGCGCAACCAGCCGACATCCCGGCGCTCGCGCAGGTTAAGCATCAGGTACGCACGAAGATTGTCCAGCAGCCGCTCGCGGTCTTCCAGGCTGCTGCGAACCTGCTCTTGCAGCGCCTCACTGACCTGGGACAGCAGCAACTGGCCCAGGGCCTGCTCGTAGGCCTGTTCCAGCACCGGGCGGCTGAGAGTGCCTTGATACAACCCCACACGTTCAAGCAGGCTGGCCTCGCCCTCTGCTGGGAACACCCGCGTGGCCGCCAGGCGGCTGTCCAGCAGCGGCAGGAGCGCCAGGGTAGCGTCCGAGCCTGGCAGCATGGGCGCAGGCTGTCGCATCAGGTTCTGGACTTGCTCCAGGCGCTGGTGATTGGAAGAGTAGCTGTGGGTCCAAAGCCAGCCCGCCGCCCCGACCACCACGAGTGCGCTCAGGGTCAGCAAACCCTGGCGCCAGCGAATCCGCCGGCGCTCCAGATCATCAAGGCCCGCCAGATCGGCTTGTGCCAGAATCACCCGGCTAAACAAGCCCTGGATAAAGTGCGAGCGCGGTTCAAGCGCCTGCGGATCACCTTGCGCACTGGTGAAGTAGAAACCACGAAATCCATTGGCCCGCTGATAACGCGGGCCGCAGAACGCAACGTCGATGTACAGGCTCAGGCGCTCGCCAATTCGGGCCGCCTGGTGAGGAAAGTCGAGCATTCGGCCGCGCAAGTCGCTGTTGCGCTCCTGGTGCAGGCGCTGCACAAGTTCACCGCTCAAGCGCTGAAGCAGCGCCTCAAACGCCTGGCGTACCTGGGCAACTTCAAGGCCGCCCTTGCCTGGGGCGATATATTCGCCAAGCACCGCGTCATTCCCCTCTCCCAGCGGACGGTCGAAGAACTCGGCAAATCCATGCAAACGGTCGGCCTGGGTCACTACCAGGTAAATCGGCAGGTCTACGTGCAACGTCTGTTGAATTTCCTGCAGTCGACTCTGGACTGCCAGCGCATCACTTTCCAGATCACGCTCGTTGCCGTGGAGCAATGTCTCCATCGACAGGGCCACCACCACACCATTGAGCGGGCGTGCGCGGTGCCGTGCCTTGAGCAGCCCCAACAGCCGCGACCAACCCGCGCCATCCACCAGGCCGTCAGGCTGGGTGAGGTAGCGGCCAGCCGTATCAAGCAACACGCCGTCTTCGGCGAAATGCCAATCACAACAGCGCGTGCCACCGCCGCCGGTCGTCGCCTTCGGCTCGTCCCGGTCCTGAAGCAGTTGCAAACCACTGGCTGCCAACATTCGCGACTTGCCGCTACCGGCCTTGCCAATCAGCACGTACCACGGCAAAGCATTGCGCCAACGCGTGCTTCGTTCGCCATAAATCCCCGAGTTCTTCAGGGTGTGCAGGGCGTCCTTGAAACGGCCGCGCAGATACCGCTGCTCGTTTTCCACCCGCCCTTTGCGCGGACGCCGCTCAACAGGGTCAACGGTTCCTTGCCGGACGATGCTGCGCCAATTGGCATAGACCATTGCCAGGCCCCACGCCAAAAACAGACCGCTGATCGTTAACAAGCGCGCCGCCGCCGCTTGCCAGAATCGATAATCGTCGACGGCCAGCAAGGGCCCGACGAACCACACCACCATCGCGACCGCCAGTACCAGCAACAGGCTCCAGACCCAAATCCTGCCCAGCACGGCGCCCGCGCTCCTGAAGAATGCGCTCATGAGTTGCTCCCTGCGATTAGAGAGGCGTCCGGGAAAGATCCGGCGCCAATAGTTGATACGGTTGCAGCGCCGTCTCGCGCTGCTCGCCAAGTACCCAGGCAAACCCCGAATACAGGCCTACGAGGCAGGCCACGACAAACATCGCGATCCAGGATGCCGGCACCATCCTCAGCGACCTCTGGCGCTGTTGACTCGGCCTGGACGGCGGTGCACACGCGGGAGGAGGTTCACCGCGTACATGCCGGATCTGCCGGTAAAGTGCATCCCGAACCTGTTCAAGCTGCATCAACCCACGTTCCATGATCCGGTACTTGCCCTCAAACCCGAGTGACAGGCACAAGTACATCAACTCCAGCATCGCCAAGTGCTTGAAAGGGTCCCTCGACATTCGCTCAAGCAACTGGAAGAACTTTTCGCCGCCGAAGGTTTCATTGTGAAAGCTACTCAGCAGGCTCATCTTCGACCAATCGCTCTGGTTGCCCCATGGTGTTGTGACCACTGCCTCGTCGATCACACTGCACAGCACATACCGCGCCGCCATGACCTCGCTGCTTTGCGCGCCGTCATGCCGCGCCCGGGTCTCGAAAAGCGTGACCGCCGATGACAGCCGTTCGTTGAGTGCCCGCAGGCTTTCCTGAGCGGTACTGCGTTTGAGCCGAACCACCTCGGACAGCAACTCCCAGGCAGCCGCGACTAGATTATTCAGGCCAACGTTGAAGTGCTCCGCGCCCTGCAATCGGGCGGCGTAAATCATCCGGTCGTCCAATTGTTCAAAACGCGGAGGCGATGCAAAGTCGGTTATCGGCCCCTGTGCCGGCCCTTGCCCCTGTCGGTCGAGCAGGACGGTTTTCTCGTCCTGCGGGTATTCCCTGTCCATGGTCTCAGTTCCTGATGGCCCAGAACTTCAGTTCCAGTTCGGCAAACTCGCCGCTGACGTGGAAGGCGAACCCTCCTGAATGCTTCAGTTGCTCGATGTCACGCGCACCGAGTTCGAGCAAGAAGTAGGTTTTTGCGGCATGAAACGGAATCTGCCGGGGAGCCACCGGCAGCGGCTTGATCTTGATGCCCGCCAAATGCAGGTTGACCAGTTCGCGAATCCGCTCTACCGGGCCAACCTTGAGGTGTGCCGGAAGCCGGTGGCGCAGCTCCTCGGAGTCACAATGGGCGCTGGCGGCCAGGACGAAGGTTGCTGAACCCAACAAGTTGAGATCACTTACCGGGCACACCAATACGCCGTACTGACGAGGCTGCAACACAAGCTCGACGGCATGCTGCTCAAGCACTCTCGACAGCAGGCTGCGAAGCGGCGCCATCAACTGTCGAAAGCTGGCGCCCTGGTCGCTGTGCCGGTACCGCTCCTCGAAATACGCACGCTTGCTGTCGCTGGCAAACGTTGCGAGTTCACCCAGGATCGACAGCAATGTTTGGTACAGGGCTTCCGGGCTGACCTGCCTCAGCCCCAGGTAATGACGCAACACCAGTTCGCTGCGGTTGATTAATTGCAACATCAGGAAGTCACCGACCTCCGCGCCCGCGGCGCTGCCGTTGGCGCGGATCCGCTCGGCGATGGCATCCCCCCGGCAAGCAAGCAGGCTGATCACCTCCTTGAGGCAAGACAGCAGGTAACCGGAGCCATGCAGGTGGATAAAGGTCGGGGTAAAGTCAGCATCCAGGCTGACGCCCTCCTCAGTGCAACCCAGCACTTGAGCGACCTTGAGTTTCACGTAGTACTGGTCGCTCTGTTGCTCGCCCAGCAGCAGGCGAAAATCCAGCTGCCCGCAAATTACCTGACGAGGAGAGTCTTCTCCGGCGTTGGAGTCACTGACCTCTACCTCAAGGGTCTTGTAGCGTGCCAGAACATCGACCTGCTCGGGTCGACGAGCTTCAACGCAGTGACGGGTGGCCAATGGCAACGCCAGGTAAACCGCCTGTTTTGCGGTATTGACCGGAACCTCCAGCACCAGCGATTCCGTGGCCCCGCCCAGCTCAAACAGGCTGCCATCGGGCAGTATTCCGCTGGCCTGGTTGACGACTACCTTGCCCATATTCAGGTATTGCACATCGATTTCCAGGGCCAGGAAACCCCAGGCATGACGGCACAACAACAGGGTTCGCCGCTTGAGTTGCTGATCGTGATAACGATCGTTTTGCTGAAAATGCTGGGGGCGCAGCAACATGCCTTCCTGCCAGATGACCTTTTGGCTGTGCATGTCAGTCGCCCGCCCTGGCTGAGTGTGGAGCTGCCAACCGAATACCGGCCTGATCAAGGACCAGTTCGGTATGCGTCAATTGCTGCGCAGTCACTGGCAACACGTAGCGCCATTGCGAGTGCGGCAAATCCCGGTAGGCCGCCAGCACGCCGAGGTAGCGACTGCCCGGTTCAAGGCTCAGTTTGAGCTTGGTCTGATCGCCGGGACGCAGCTCCAACTCCTCGAGGTTTACCAGGTCTTTGGGCAGGGCTTGCGCCCCATGGCTGTATAGGCTGAAAAAGTCTGCATGCTCAAATGCTACGGGGTGCCGAAGCTCCATCAGGTGCACCACGATTGGCGATGGCCGACCATGGAGGTCGGGGTTGACCCGCTCGCTGGCCGTCAGTGTCAGGTCCAGCTTGGTCAGCTTCGAAAACGGTGACAATGAGCAGCCACCCAGCAAACCCAGTACAGCGCACAACAATGCAACAGTGACTCGGGACATGATGGTCATCCTGGATAACGGTGAAGGGTTGAGACCAGACGAATCTGCTCCTCGTAGGCCTTGGTGAAGTCGCTGCCTAACAGGCGTTCACTCAACTGCTCGTCTTCGATCAGCGCTTGATAATGGCGCTGATACGCCCGCCAGCGGGCGCCACACCGAGGAATCAGCGGGGGCTTTGCCTGGCGCTCGAAGCACAGGAGCAAATGACCGGGGGCAAAGGCCGTCAGCGTCCCGCGTACTGCCGCACGACAGGCCGCCAGCAGCGCGACCTGGTGCGCCTGTATGTCCCGGTAGGCCCCTGCGACAACCCTCTCGGCGAACACTTGCCCCAACTGGTCGGTGCCCAACAGCAACCCCAGGGCCGTGCTGGCGTCGGCGCTGTCTTTAAGGGCATTGGAACCCTGGAGTGCCGTAAGGGTAAGTGGCAGTTTCAACTCTTGTTTAAGCTCGTTGCGGGTGCTCAGACACTGTTGCAACCCTTCAGTCATTTGCCTGAGCAATCCCGCAGCCTTGATCGCCAGAGCCTCTCTTGCCGGCTCATCAAGGGTGCCCAGGTCGATACCGAGTGCCTGCGCAAACCCCGACCAAAATGGCTCGCAGCCTGGGCTTTGAGGCAACGATTGCAGGGGTTGGGCAACCTCGCGCACAGGCTCCACCAGTTCGGGAACCGTCAGATGATCCCTGTCCACCGCTGCGTGGTCCGTCCACTGCAATGCCGCGTGGCTGGTCGTGGCCAGCGCGGCCAACTCCTGCGACTCGTCCCGGGTCTGCAGTTCGCTGGCCAGTGCCCGCACCGGATCCAGTTCGAGGAAGGCATCATCGGGAATCAGCGTGTGCAAGCCGTCCGGGGCCGGCCCCGTGGCCGGGTTGAGCAGCCGTGCGCGAATACTCACCGGCCCCAGTTGAAATACCGTGCCGTCCTCTATCGGGTGCCCCTGCCCTTCACGCAGACGCTCGCCGCTGCTGGCGACGCGGGTTCCATTACTGCTGATGTCGGCCAGGAAGTACCGGCCGTCACGGTAACTGACCACTGCGTGGCGACTGGAAAGCTGGCGGCTGCCGTCAGCAAGGATCCAGTCACAAGCGGCCCCCCGGCCTATGACGCCGCCCATGCCGTTGAAGGTCTTGCGCTGGTTCGGCACAGACTCTGGATGCCCCGCAGGGCACACCTCAAACACTAGTTGCATGGCGAGACTCCCTCACGATCACTGGCCACGGCCGGTGGACTTCAGATCACCCAGCGGGCGGTACTCACCGTCGTCGAAGACATGGTTGGTGTTACAGCCACCCAGTAAAAACAACACAAGCGCCAAGGCTTGCCACTGACTAACAGGCATCAGGTATCTCCGATAATTTGAGGGGCGCGCCATTCAGCACTCGCCCTTGACGTCGCCAGAGGGAATCTCCAGACGGGCCAGGCGGTACAGCAGCGTGCGCCGGGCAAGGCCCAGTTCACGGGCGGTACGGGTGCGATTGCCACGGTTCTTGCGTAGGCAGTCGATCAGCACGACCCGCTCGACCCGCTCCATGCGCTGGCGCAGCGTCGCGTCAACAACCGGGGCGGCCAGGCCTGACGAAAGCGAGAGGTGCGCAGGCAGGATGACTTCGTCATCACACAGCAGCACCGCCCGTTCCACCATGCATTTGAGCTCGCGAACATTGCCGGGGAAGCTGTGGCTGGACATTTGATCCAGAGCCGCGCTTGACCAACCCAACGGTGCCCGCCCCAGCATTGCGCAGGCTTTATCGGCGAAGTGCCGGGCCAGTTGCAGCACGTCACCATCGCGTTGACGCAGCGCCGGCAACTCGATAGGAAACTGCGCCAACCGGTAATAAAGATCCTCGCGAAAACTGCCTTCGGCCACCATGCTCGTGAGGTCACGGTGGGTCGCCGCAAGGATCCGTACGTCAACCTTGTGGGCGGTATTGGCACCCAACGGCCGGATCTCGCCTTCCTGGAGCACCCGCAATAACTTGGCCTGCAGTGACAGCGGCATATCACCGATTTCGTCAAGCAGCAGCGTGCCGCCGTGAGCCGTATCAAACAGCCCCGCGTAATCTCTTTCGGCCCCTGTGAACGCGCCCTTGCGGTAGCCGAACAATTCGCTCTCGAGCAAACCCTCGGGAAACGCGGCACAGTTCTGCACCACGAATGCCTTTTTGCTACGTGGCCCCGCAGCATGAATGGCCCGGGCCACCACCTCTTTTCCGGTACCGGTCTCTCCCCGCAACAATACGGTGTAGGGACTGTGCACGACCTTGCCAATCAGGCGGCACGTTTCGTCCATGGCCTTGCTGTTTCCTATCAAGCCATAGGCGCTGGTACCGGGAGTGCCGCGAACTGCCTTCAAAGCACCGGGAGCCCGGCGCGTTCGACGCAACATTGCTAGCTGGTTCACCACAAAACTGCCCAAATGCCCCAAGGAGGCGACGTGGCCAGCCAGTTCCGTTACTCGCTGGCTGGCACACAACAAGGCGCCTGAAACCTGTTTGTGCTGACCCAGCAATGGCAGGCACAGCAGTGACTGCCAGTGTGACGCGACCGCCGGCAGAAAACCCGTGTCATACACACTGCTGCCTGGCCCGGTGAAGTTGAGTGCACGGTTCTGTTCCAGAACGTATTGCAACAGTTGCTCGTTCTTGAAATCCGCTCCCGGACTCGCAACGTCATCCGGCAGCAACACGCCCGGCAAATGCTGGGCAGCCAGCTCCAGGCGGCCGGTAGCCTGGTCGAGCAGGTACAACTGGCTAAGCTCGCACCCGCTCAACTGCGCGGCAGCGGCCGAAAAATCCCCGGCCAATGTGGTTTCGTCGCTTTCAATACCCAGTCGGGCAAACCATCCCAGCAAGGCAGCGGCGTAGTCCAGCGGGTTGGGCAATTGGGCAAACAGATTGTCCGCCATCAGTTGAACTCACAGAGGACGGTGCCGTTGGGAGCCAGCCTGGCGTGGACGAACTGCAGGGAGCTGCCGACGGCCATCGCATCCAGCAGTCGATCCACCACCTGGGGCAGCAGGTTCGCCTCGATCCATTGGTCGACAAACCTCGCGCCACTTTCGCTGTGGCTACAGCGCTCGGCCATGTGTGCGACCAATTCCTCGGTGTGACTGAATGCCAGCTTGCGTTGAAGCAGGCGATGCCCCAGGCGCCGAAGTTTGTGTTCAATCAACTGGTGCAGCACCACACCCGTCACCGGGTAATACGGGACCACTCCCATGCGGGCCAGCAGCGCCGGCTTGAAATGAGCCGTCAGGACCGGACAGATAGCCGCGTGCAGTACCTCGAGATCCGGTCGTTGCCCGTCGGCGCACAGCTCAGTGATACGTTCGCTGCCCAGATTGGAAGTCATCAGGATCAGGGTGTTGCGAAAATCGATTTCCCGGCCTTCGCCATCATTGGCAAGCCCTTTGTCGAACACTTGGTAAAACAGGTTCAGGACGTCCGGATCGGCCTTCTCGACCTCATCGAGCAGCACCACCGAATAGGGCTTTTGTCGCACCGCCTCAGTCAGTACCCCGCCCTCTCCGTAACCGATATAACCCGGCGGCGCACCGATCAACCGGGACAAGGAGTGTTTCTCCTGGTACTCCGACATGTTGATGGTAGTGACGAAGCGCTCGCCACCGTACAAAAGGTTTGCCAGGGCGTGGGCAGTTTCTGTCTTGCCCACTCCGCTGGGGCCCACCAACAGGAATACACCTACGGGAGCATCAGGTCTGTTCACACCGGCGGCGACAGCACGCAGGCAGCGATCGAGGACCTGCACGGCGCCCTCCTGGCCGAGGATGCGAGCGCGTAAATCCGCGGCAAAGTTCAGGATCTTTGCGCGGTGTTCAAGGGCCAATTGCTCCAGCGGGATACCCGTCCAGGCGCTGATCACCTGCGCCACCAACCGTGGGCACACTTCGAAACTGACCAGTCGCTGCTCGTGCGACACCGCCTGCAAGGCTTGATGGTTTTCGGCAAGTTGCCGCTCGAGACCTTCGATGTCTTCACCGGCGTTGCGGGCTTCGGCCAGTTGCTGGCGTAGCGAGACCACGTTCCCGGCCAGGTCGCACTGGTGGGCCCAGCGCTGTTCGAGTTCTAACTGTGCGGTTTCCAAGTCTTCCAGGCGCAGTGTCAGTTGCTGCAACGCTGGCTCATCGATGGTCAGCCCCGCGTCGGCATCGCGGCGCACGGCGAGTTGCTGACGGGTGCCCTCGGCCAGCTCGGCACGCAACCGTTGCAGTTCCTCGGGCGCCGCGACCAGACTGATCCGCACCCGGGCGCAAGCGGTGTCCAACACGTCCACCGCCTTGTCAGGCAACTGGCGGCCAGTCAAGTAGCGAGCGCTCAACTGCGCTGCCGCAACCACGGCATCATCACGCACGTAAACCCCATGACTGGCCTCATACACCGGGGCCAACCCACGCAAGATCGTCACGGCATCGTCAACCGTCGGTTCGTGCACCAGCACCGGCTGGAAACGCCGCGCCAACGCCGGGTCTTTCTCGAAGTATTTTTTGTACTCCGACCAGGTCGTCGCCGCAATGGTGCGCAGCTCACCCCGTGCCAACGCGGGCTTGAGCAGGTTGGCAGCATCGGAACTGCCGGCCTGGCCGCCTGCGCCGACCAGGGTGTGGGCCTCGTCGACAAACAGGATGACCGGTTGCAGCGAGGCGCCAACCTCGTCGATCAAGCCTTTCAAACGACGTTCGAACTCGCCCTTGATGCTGGCACCGGCTTGCAGCAAACCCATGTCCAGGGTCAGCAGACGCACGTCCCTGAGCACCTGCGGCACTTGGTCGTTCACGATCCGCAGGGCCAGGCCCTCGACTATTGCGGTTTTCCCCACACCCGCCTCGCCCACAAGAATAGGGTTGTTCTTGCGCCGCCGAGCAAGGGTGTCGATCAACTGCCCAATCTCGTTATCGCGACAAAGCACGGGGTCGAGTTTTTTGTCCCGAGCCTGTCGAGTCAGATCATGGGTAAAGCGCTCCAGCAACGAACTCCCCACGTCAGCTAGCGGCGTCCGAGTGCTTTCACTCAAGAGAAACCCGAGCACGCGCTGCACATCAAGCTTGCTCAACACCACCTGGTAATGGCTGCCCGCGTGCTGCAGCGGATTGCGCAACAACGCGAGCAGCAAGGCACCGTGCTCCACGTCTCGTCGGCCCAACTCCAGATGGGCAACCAGCAACGCCTGCTGCAACCATTGCACCAGGGCGGGCGAAAACACCGGGTTGCGCGAAGCGCTCAGGTCGGTCCGGGGTTGCAGAACTGCCTGCAATTCGCCGGCATCCACGCCCGCATCCTGCAGCGCACGTTTCAGTACACCTTCGGGATGCTCCAGGAGGGTCAACAGCAGGTCTTCCACCAGGACTTCGCCACCGCCACGGGTGACACAACGTTCGGCGCAGCGTTCCAGGTCGCGCCGTGTGGGTGCCGTCAATGCCTGGATAAGTTGTTGCAGATCCACGTTCATCATATCCATCAATCCCTAATGAGTTTTACTGGCCAAGGTGACTACGCCGTCTGCCCGCTCATGCCCCAGCCAACTGGTCCAGCCCAGGCGGCAGACATTGTGTTCGCCGATGTGCAACGGGCGGACCTCGCCCTGCGCCAGCGCCAATCGCACGTCATATTCCAGGGGGTCGCGGGCGGTAAAACGTACGAGCGCACACAAGGGCTGGTAACCCGCCCCGGTGGGCAGGAAATCGTGAAACCGCTCCCAGCCCAATGCCAGCACATGCACCCTGAACATGCCGCTGCGGTCGATGATGCTGTCCCCCAGGACCAGATCAGAACCCAGCGTGCTATAGGTGCGACCAAGGTCATTACGCTGCTCTTGGGCGATCACTACCCTGCGCTCGACCCACTGCTCGATCACCAGCCGACTGTGCTTGAAGTAATAACGCAGCACGCTCTCAATCAGTGCGGCGGAATGAGCACGCAGACTCAGCAGCCCCAGGTACGGCAGCAGACGCTTCCAGTCGAGTTGAGCGGCGCTGCGAATCGCATTGCCGCCCAGGCCCACCAGCGCAAACATCTGCTCGGAAAATGGGTCGCGGGCGCCCGTCTTAAAACGCGCCTGATAACGATATTTTCGCCAGATCGGCACGATCAGCCGGTGCAGGCGATGATGAAAAAGGTCCAGGAAGTCACGCGTCGGATTACCGCCCGCTACCTCGGTAAAGGCTTGCTCGCCATAGAACGCCGGCAGCGGTGATCCTGTGCCAAACAGCCCCAGTACGTTGAGGCGAAGCCGTGCCCGCAATTGGCCGTGTTCTTTAAAAAACTCCACATGATCAATATCGTTGCCGGGAAACCCAAAACCGGGATTGGCCTGGAACTCCAATTGGTCATACAGCGCCTCCTCGTCAAGCGAAGGGTGTGCCGTGCGTAAACGCTCGATGATCTGCGCGACCGCCTGAAACACCGAGTACTCGCGAATCCCTCTGGATAATGCAGTTAAAGCAGGGGCTGCTGGCCCATCCGGGGTGGCCATAGGTACACGTCTCCTTGTGTGCTGATGACTCGTAGCTCGTGGTACGAGTTGAGGCTTGCGTACAGTGCGAAAAACTCATTCAGTACCGAGGCAAAGACAAACACATCGCCCTCCCCCAGATAGCCTTCTGGATCGATGGTGAGGTCAACCCGCAAGCCGCGAAATGGCAAGCCACGGTGCAATCGGTCCACCGGCTGATGGCTGATCGACTGGAGTGCGGCAAGCCTCCTCCTGCTGATTTTCTCCACCTGTCGGTCGTGATAACGCGGCAGGTCGTAGGTTTCGAGAATGACTCTCAAGGCGTTGATATCGGTCAGTGACAAATAGTTGAGCGACATGTTGCTGATCAGTCGCCACAGGAAGTCAGTGTCCAGGGGGGGCGCAAAGCTTGGGGTTGCCGCCGTTATGTTGCGAAACGAAAGAAACTCGGGCGTCTGCTCGCAGGCCTGGTTAATGTCTGCGACCTGCAGCAAGCGAGGTAGATTGTGGTTGGTGCAGGTCAGCTCCACCGACAGGGTTTCCGGATCGTGCGCCCGGCGCTGATTTACACTCAGCCAAGTGTCCATGCCGGTAGAGTGCAGTGATGCCCGCTGGCGAACGCCATAGCTGGGAGAACCGCTGCCTAGGTCATGCTCGAACGACTCGAACGGCACATATTCCTGGTAACCCAGGCCTCCTGGCCGCCATCCGGTGACCTTGTCGACGGAAAACACACTGCAGTTACCCCTGGCATATTCGCCGGGCAACAACAGGTATTCGTCCTGCTTGCCGTCCAGACGAATCGGCACGCCGTCGTGCTTGAACAGATTGACGATAGGCGTGCAATACAACTTCACGTTATCCAGGGTGGGCATCAATCGCTCAAGCCCGCGCCCACGCATGTTGAAGCGCAACTCCAGGCCGCGTACCTGCTTGAGCAGCTCCACCGGCGATCGGTTGAGCGCGCCTAAACCGCCTACCTCAACAAACAGGTATTTGTCGGGAAAGGCGAAGTACTCCTGCAAATGGCGATAGCCACGGAAGGTATTCAATGGATAAGGGATCAGTGCCTCATCCTCGGAAAAACCCACTGGGCTGATCTGGTCAGTGGGCAGATGCAACGCAATAGCCTCACCGTCGGCGCCGACAATCGGCAGCCCATCGCCCCCCAAAGGCAGCAGCTCGACTCCTTCCAGGTGACGCAACAGGCCCAGGTAAAGCGCCTGGCTGACGGCTTTCTCGCCCGCCAGATGCAGACGCAAACAGTCCAATGCCAACTCACCGATGTTCCCTTCTGCCGTCATTTCCAGACGTAGGCAAAGCAAAGCCCCCTCACCCTGTACCGAATACCCCAGGGCGGCCAGTTGCAGCGGCAGGACATCCGTCGGATAACAGGTACGAAAACGGCAACGCTCACCGTTGATCGCAACACTTTCCACCGGTGTATCCCGTTCGACCCTGATGGCAGGGCCTGTGCGCCTGAGCGGATCAAACTGCAGCATGCTGAACGCCGGCAGCGGCCGCATATAATTGGGCCACAGCAAATGCATCAATGAGTGGCTCAACTCCGGCAGCTGGTCATCAAGCTTCTGACGCAAGCGACCGGTGAGGAATGCAAACCCCTCAAGCAACCGCTCCACATCCGGATCCTGGCTGGCGTCACCAAGAAACGGTGCGAGTGCCGGGTTGCGCTCGCAGAAGCGTTTGCCCAACTGCCGCAGTGCACTCAGCTCGCCCTGGTAATAGCGGTTAAACGACATTGGGTTTGACCTCAACCTGTGCGCCGTGAGCCAGGCTTGCGCAGAAGGCCACCGCTTGCGTCAGGCCATCGACTTGCATTTCGCCCTCGATGGAAAAAGCCAGGGCCAGCGGGTCATGACTGCCGGGCAATGCCTTGACACATACATCCTTTAGGCGTGGTTCATAGGCCTGGATAAAGCGCTCGATCAGGAACCGCGCCTGGCTCAACGAGTCATGCAGGCTCAGGCGCATGTCATTCAGGTCAGGCAACCCGTAATCCGGTAGCGTTTGCACGCTGCCCACACGGGTACTGAGCATTTTCGCCAGGTGGTTGGCCACGGACTCCACGACGCAGCCCTGCTGGCTACGTCCCACGCCGGACTCCAGGCGTTCGAACAGGCTGAGATTTTGGGTAGTCACGTGGCCTCGGCTCATTCTTTATCGAGCTTGCCGACAAGAGACAGGGTGAAGTCTGCCCCCATGTACTTGAAATGCGGGCGAACACTCAGGTTGACGCGGTACCAGCCGGGCTCCCCGTCGACATCACTGACCACAATGCGTGCTGCCCTAAGCGGGCGCCGACCACGCACTTCGGCGCTGGGGTTATCCTGGTCGGCCACGTATTGGCGGATCCACCTGTTGAGTTCCAGTTCCAGGTCGGTGCGTTCTTTCCACGACCCCAACTGTTCACGCTGCAGTACCTTGAGGTAGTGAGCCAGGCGATTGACGATCATCATGTAAGGCAGTTGGGTGCCCAGCCGGTAGTTCAGCTCGGCAGCCTTGCCTTCGGCGCTGATTCCAAACGACTTGGGTTTCTGAACCGAACTGGCGGAAAAGAACGCTGCATTGTCACTGCCCTTGCGCATGGTCAGGGCAATGAAGCCCTCTTGCGCCAGTTCGTATTCACGTCGATCGGACACCAGTACTTCGGTGGGAATCTTGGTTTCGATCTCGCCCATGCTGTGGAAGTGATGCAGCGGCAAGTCTTCCACCGCGCCGCCACTTTGCGGGCCGATAATGTTCGGGCACCAGCGAAAACGGGCGAAGCTGTCGGTCAAGCGGGTAGCAAACGCATACGCTGTGTTTCCCCACAAATAGTGCTCGTGGCTGTTGGCAACGTCTTCCTGATAGGCGAAAGTCTTGACCGGACAATCAATCGGGTCGTACGGGGTACGCAGCAGGAAACGCGGCACCGTAAGGCCGATGTAACGGGCATCCTCGCTCTGGCGAAAGCTCTGCCATTTGGCAAACTGCGGCCCCTCGAAATGGTCTTTCAGGTCTTTCAAGTCTGGCAGGCCCGTGAAGCTTTCCAGGCCAAAGAATCCTGGGCCCGCCGCCGCAATGAACGGCGCGTGGGCCATGCAGGCCACGCTGGAAGCGTACTGCATCAGCCTGACATCTGGTGCACTGGGGGAAAGGAAATAATTGGCGATGATTGCGCCTACCGGCTGGCCGCCGAACTGGCCGTATTCGGCACTGTAGATGTGTTTGTAAAGCCCGGACTGAGTCACCTCCGGTGAGTCTTCGAAGTCGTCCAGCAAGTCTTGCCGGGACACGCTCAGCATCTCGATCTTGATGTTTTCACGAAAGTCGGTGCGCTCAACCAGCAATTGCAAGCCGCGCCAAGATGCCTCCAGCGACTGGAATTCAGGATGATGAAGAATTTCATCCATTTGCTGGCTGAGCCGCGCATCAATCTCGGCAATCATCCGGTCAACCAGGCGTTTTTTGACTGGCTCGTCCTTGTTTTGCGGCTTGATCAGTTCCTCGATGAATGCCGCGACTCCGCGTTTTGCGATGCCGTAGGCCTCATCGTCTGCGCTGAGGCGGGTCTGGGCAATGATGTTGTCGAGAATGCTGTATTCATCCGCTGATGGAACATGCAACGGGCTTTGGCGAGTAGTCATGGTGTCAGTGTCCTTTTACTGAGGGAGTCATACGGCAGGGCTGCCCAGCCCCAATTCAGCCAATACCCGGGCGCGGGATTCGTCATCGGCGAGGGCGTTTTCAATGGCTTTGCGAAAGCTCGGCGTGTTGCCCAGCGGCCCCTTGAGCGCCACAAGGGCATCACGTAGCTCCATGAGTTTTTTCAGCTCGGGTATTTGCTCAACCAACTGCGCGGGGTTGAAGTCCTTCATCGAATTGATCCTGACCTGAATGGCCAGCTCATCGAGTTCGGTAGAGTCCTGGAGCCGGTTGGGGACGCTTATGGTCAAGTTCAACGCCTGCTTGGCCAGTACCTCATCGAGGCTGTTCCTGTCGATGCCCACGGGCTTGCGGTCTTCGAGCTTGCGCAGGT
Organism: Pseudomonas sp. A125; assembly: GCF_055409485.1. Lineage (NCBI taxonomy): Bacteria > Pseudomonadati > Pseudomonadota > Gammaproteobacteria > Pseudomonadales > Pseudomonadaceae > Pseudomonas > Pseudomonas sp. A125. The sequence continues at coordinate 74,372 of NZ_JBUZVP010000013.1, read as the reverse complement.
CTTCACGCTGAGTGAAGTCGCCAAGCACCAACAGTTTCAACGGCAGCTCGACTTCCTCCTGCGCAGTGCCGACGGCAGGTTTGAACGTGATATTGATACGTTCCTTGGGGGCTACCGAACCTTCTTTGGCCATGGTGTTTCTCCTTTTTCGGGTGGCTCGAAAGCCTATTCAAGTACCGCTTCAAGATCGAAGTGGCACAGCCTGCGATGGACATCTTCCTTGCGCTCACGCACGGCATGATTTTGTGGCAGGACGTCACAACAGCCGTACAAGAGTTGCAGCACTTCAACCGCCAGCTCGGGCTCCCAGCGTTGCAATCCCGAGTGATGCAGTTCGTGGTCCAGATGGTCGAGTTGGACTTTGGCGAGGTCATGCTTGCCCGCCAGCACACACAACCTGGCCAGGCCAAGCCGCCAATGAAACCGGGCACGATCACCCGTCGCGGTTTGCATGCCTTGCTTGAGGGATCGCACGGCGGCCTTGAAGCCCTCCTTGCGCAGCATGGGCATAACGTCCTGCAATGCCTCGTCCCAAGGCGCAGCCTGGGCATCAAGCGCAGACTTGGCCGGTGCCGGGGAATGCAGATGGCGGACAACCTGGGTGTTGATCCAGCCGCGCGTGGCGGAATCAGCAAACGGCGTTCCATCATGGAAGCGCAGCTGGACAAGCCCGGGCAAACGCTGGAGCAGCAGGGCGAAGTGCACCTCCAGCTCGTTCATTGCCAGATCGGCCTGCAGCGCCTGCAGGCACTCCCAAGCCCTGTGCAAACCGTCAAACCAGAAAGGTGCACAGGCCAGGCTGGCCTCCAGCTCCAGTAACAGGTCGGCGAATTGCCCTTGGGCAAAGCGCTCCTGGTAACGCTTGAGTTTCTCCGGCGTCGGGCCTCGCAAAGGCGTGACCTGTTCGTTGTCACAGTCCGGGAGGCGAGTGATAGCCAGCCAGGTCAACGTTCGGTTTAGGCGCAGCGCCCGCAGGTCGGTGGCATTCTGGCGCTGCCACCAGGCAGACAAGGGCCGGGCATTCTCCTGCAGTGTGCGCAGCAGTTTGTGGGCATCCTTTTCGTTATCCACCACCGGCTCGGGCGCCAGCAATTGAGCTGCCACCTGCTTGATCTGGGCGATCACCCCCACGGTATTGCCGGATGCAGGATCGCTTTGAGTCGCCTGCTGCAACCTGTCCGCCAACTGCCGGCGAATCGGCAGCAACAAGGGCGCTTCTTCGCACAGGTGCTCGGTCCACAGCTCATCCAGGCGGGCCAGGTGCTCGAGCATGCAATGGAACAAGGGCCGCTGGTCCTTGATCGAAAAGTTCTGTGCAAGCACCTGATCGAGGCGTGGGACCATCCAGCCGAATGCGGCACTTCGGGTCCGTAGCTTGCCCGGATACACGACCGCCCAATGATGCTCGCAGAGGTAGCGCAACAGGCCGAGGCCTGCGAGCAACCCGGGGAAGGATTCGCGCTGATGCAATGCCCAGGTCAACCAGACAGCAACCCGCAAGTCCTTGGAGTGGTGGCGTAAAAGAGTCTCGCTTTTTTCCACAACCCATTGCCAGTCAGGCTGACTGTTACCATGTATGGAGTGCGCTTTGCCCAGCTCGGTTTCAAGCGCTTCATATTCAGTAGAAAAACGCATATCAGCGCCCGCATAACTTGCTTTCGAGCATGAGGCCTGTGCAAGTTCCAAGTAATAATCGGAAAGCCTGTCTGAATAAACCATGGTGGGCCGCACTTTTACTTTCCTGGAAATATTCAGCGAACTAATGAAAACTCAAGCACGCATTAGAACACTGTTTAAAGTTTGCCTTCCCGGCGAGAAGACACGAACCTTATCCATGAAAAAAGCATTATTCAAGCCACGGAGCGCCGGTTAAGGAATGTCCTACAAAAATAAAAACCTGAGTAATGCGCAACAACTTGCACACCCAGAACAAACAATTTTGTTGTATATCACGCCAAATCCGCAGATAAAAACGTGCAACAACATGAGCAACTAACTGCGCACCACTGCGCAAATAAAATCAACTAAACTCAACTACAAACCGCCAACACCGATTATAAAACCCACCAACAAAACCTTAACCCCCTATTTTCATTAGCTGTTTAACTTTCCGGCACGTTTCTTGATAACCAGCATCACCCAGCCGGCAACTCCGCCGACTGGAGCGACCTCATTTATCAGGCAAGGAAACCAGTCATGCCAACACCCGCGTATCTCTCCATCACCGGCACCAAGCAAGGCTTGATTACGGCTGGCACGTTCACCCAGGACTCGGTCGGCAACATCTATCAGGAAGGTCACGAAGACCAGATCCTGGTAGAGGCATTCCAGCATCAAGTGATCATCCCCCGTGACCCGCAATCCGGTCAGCCCACCGGCCAACGCGTGCACAAACCGCTGATGATCAGCAAGGTCTTCGATAAGTCTTCGCCACTGCTGTTCAGCGCATTGACCTCAGGAGAGATGGTCAAGTGCCGCCTTGAGTGGTACCGCACCTCTTCCGCCGGCACCCAGGAGCACTACTTCACCATCGAGTTGGAAGACGCGATTTTGGTGGACATCCAGTCACGGATGCCCAACTGCCAAGACCCGAACAACGCGCACTTCACGCACCTGGAAGATGTGTATTTCACTTACCGGAAAATTGTCTGGACCCACGAGGTGTCCGGCACCTCGGGCTCCGATGATTGGCGCAGCCCGGTAGCCGGCTAAACCCGGTCGAAACAGAAACGGCAATGCCATGGACGGCGCCGTTTCTGTGGGGTGCTAGACCATCGCCAGCGGATGCTTGCGTTTGGGCGCACCAAACACCCGGTCAATCGCGTCCAGGTCGTGCTCATCCAGCACCAGCTTCGCCGCCGCAGCGTTGAGCCGCACATGCTCGGGCGTCACAGCCTTGGGAATGGCGATCACACCGTCCTGACGCAATACCCAGGCCAGGGAAACCTGGGCCGGTGTGACCTCGTGACGACGGGCAATCTGCTTGAGCGTCGGGCTGGCCAACAGCTCGCCGCCCTGGGCGATGGGGCAATAGGCCATCAATGGCAAATTGTGTTGCTGCCACCACGGCAGCAAGTCGAATTCGATACCGCGCTCTTCGATGTTGTAGAGCACTTGATTGGTGGCACAGGCCGGGGAAGCCAGTTCTTGCAGGTCGGCCACATCAAAGTTGGACACGCCCCAACGACCGATCTTGCCCGCCTCGCGCAGGAGTTCGAAGGCCTCCACTGTTTCTTCAAGCGGATATTGGCCACGCCAATGCAATAGATACAGGTCAATGTAGTCGGTGCCAAGGCGCTGGAGACTGGCTTCACAGGCCCGTTGAACACCTTTGCGGCTAGCGTTGTGCGGGTACACCTTGCTGACTAGGAACACCTGGTCACGCTTGCCTCGAATCGCCTCGCCGACGACCTCTTCGGCGCCGCCCTCGCCATACATTTCAGCGGTATCGATCAGGGTCAAGCCCTCATCAATGCCCAGTTGCAACGCGGCCACCTCGGCGCTGCGTTGGGCGGGATTTTCGCCCATGCGCCAGGTCCCTTGGCCGATGACAGGGACGGGGACGCCGGCCAGATCAATGGTGCGCATGACAACCTCCTGATGAATTCGCGAATTAACAGTGTGGCACCGACTGGACAAAAGGGTTCAATCGAAGGATGGTGGCGCATTCCATCCTAGCCAAACAAAGGACGCGCGATGCTGTTTGTGGTCATGCTTGGGGGCAAGCATCCCCGGGCGAAAATCGAAGTGCACGACGTGGTCTTTGCCGTCGCCGACACCCTGGAAGCCGCCTACCCGCAACTGCGCGAGGGCTGGTTTGGCAGCCAGAAAGGTGTGCATATCGATTCGTGGATGACGGTCGACGGCATCGACGGCTGGAAAGTCCAACTCAGCCACCTGGCGCCTAACGCCGGGGCACCACGCCTGTATTTCATCAACCTGGGCGGCTATGAATCGAACATCTTTGGCGAAGCCCATCACTACGTGCTGGTGGTTGCGCGAACGCCTAAGGAAGCCGCAACCCAAGGCAAACGACAGATGCTCTCGCACTGGAGCCAATCCCATACCGACGGCGTGCTGGATATCGACGACTGCCTGCCCATCGACTTGGTAGACGGCCGTTATATTCACCTGGAGCAAGGCGCACACCGCCCCGTCGTCACGCAAAACGACTACATCGTGCTGCCCTGACCCATCCCCTACCCGAACGGGGTATGGCGCCCACCTGCTACCTGCCTGAAAGTGCAATCAGCCCCTCGGCCTTACAACACGCACAACTTCAAGGTGGGTTCGCCATGCATAAAGCCGTTATCGCCCTGTTCAGCGCTGTCTTGCTTGCATCAACGCCTCTCAGCCAGGCCGCTGACGACCCAGGCAACACCTTGCGCATCTACAACTGGGCCGATTACATCGGGGAACACACCCTCGCCGACTTCGAGAAGGCCACCGGCATCAAGGTGATCTACGACACCTACGACTCTTACGAAACCGTGCAAGGCAAGCTGCTCTCGGGGCGCTCGGGTTATGACCTGGTGGTGCTCAATGCTTCACTCGTGCCGCTGCTGATCAAGGCCAAAGCCTTTCAGCCCCTCAATAAAACACTGCTGCCCGACTGGAACAACCTCGACCCGCAAGTGCTTAAAAGCCTGGAAACCCACGACCCGGGCGTGACCTATTCGGCGCCCTACACCTGGGGTAGCAACGGCGTGACCTACAACATCGACAAGATCAAGGAGCGCATGCCGGATGCACCCATCGGTTCGCTGGCGATGATTTTCGATCCCAAGATCATTTCGCGCTTTGCCGATTGCGGCATCACCTTCATCGACTCCCCCACCGACATGATCCCGCTGGCCCTGACCTACCTCGGCCTGGACCCGAACAGTGTGGCGCCCAAAGACCTCAAGGCCGCCCAGGATGTGCTGATGGCGGTGCGCCCCTACATTCGAAAATTCGACTCCAGTGGGTTTATCAACGGCCTGGCCAACGGCGAGCTGTGCATGGCCACCACTTGGTCCGGCGATTACGCCACCTCCCAGGCCCGGGCGACGGAAGCCGGGGCCAAGGTCAACCTGGGTTACTTCATCCCCAAGGAAGGCTCGCTGATCTGGTTCGATAACTTTTACATCCCGGCCGACGCCCCCCATGTGGCGAATGCCCACAAGTTCATCGAATTCCTCCTGCAGCCCGCGGTGATCGCCGGTGTCAGCAACACCATTCACTACGCCAACAGCAACCTGGCCTCCAAGCCCTTGCTCGACGCCTCGGTTCGCGACAACCCGGCCATCTACCCCGACGCGGCAACGATGCAGCGCTTGTTCACCCAGAAAAGCCAGTCCCAGGCCGCCGTGCGCCTGATCACCCGTACCTGGAATGCCGTGAAGACCGGCAAGTGAAACCCAGCCATTGAAGGTAAATGCCATGACGCTGCCAAATCCTGCTTTTTTCGCCCAGTTCGACCATGACCAACTGGACGCCGCCGACAAGGCCCATTACATGCACGGCTTCCACATGTTCGACGAACACCGAGAACAAGGCTCGCTGAACATCGCAGCGGGTGACGGCGCCTATATCTACGACACCGCCGGCAACCGTTACCTGGATGCAGTCGGCGGCATGTGGTGCACAAATATCGGCTTGGGCCGCGAGGAAATGGCCGATGCCATCGCCAACCAGGTTCGCCAGTTGGCGTACTCCAACCCGTTCTGCGACATGGCCAACGTCACCGCCATTGAACTGTGCGCCAAGCTTGCCAGCCTGGCCCCGGGCGACCTCGACCATGTGTTTCTGACTACCGGCGGGTCCACGGCGGTCGATACCGCCTACCGCCTGGTGCAGTTCTATCAAAACAGTCGCGGCAAGCATGAGAAGAAACACATCATCTCGCGCTTCAGCGCGTACCACGGCTCCACGTTCCTGACGATGTCCATCGGCAACAAGGCCGCCGACCGCGCGCCGGAATTCGATTTCATGAGTGACCTGTTCCACCACATCTCGTGCCCCAACTATTACCGGGCGCCGGAAGGCATGAGCGAAGCGCAATTTCTCGACTTCCTGGTGGATGAATTCGAAGACAAGATCCTGACGATTGGTGCCGACAAGGTCGCAGCGTTCTTTGCCGAGCCGATCATGGGCTCGGGCGGCGTGATCATTGCGCCGAAGGGTTATCACCGGCGCATGTGGGAAATCTGCCAACGCCATGACCTGCTGTACGTGGCGGATGAGGTGGTGACGTCCTTCGGCCGGCTGGGAAAATTCTTCGCCTCCCAGGACGTATTCGACATGCAGCCGGACATCATCACCACCGCCAAGGGCCTGACTTCCGGCTACTTGCCGCTGGGTGCGTGTATTTTTTCAGACCGTATCTGGCAAGTCATCGGCGAGCCGGGCAAGGGCCGCTGCTTTACCCACGGTTTCACCTACAGCGGGCACCCGGTCAGTTGCGTAGCGGCGCTGAAGAACATCGAGATCATCGAGCGGGAAAACCTGCTGGCCCACGTCGAAGACGTCGGCGTGTACCTCGAACAGCGCCTGCAAACCCTGGCCAGCCTGCCATTGGTGGGCGACGTGCGCTGCCAGCGATTGATGGCGTGCATTGAGTTTGTTGCCGACAAACAGACTAAGGTGTTGTTTGCGGATGCGGTAAATATCGGCGAGAAGATCCACCTGCGGGCCCAGGCCAAAGGCTTGCTGGTACGGCCCATCGGCCACCTGAATGTGATGTCGCCGCCGCTGATCATCACCCATGCCCAGGTGGATGAAGTGGTGGAGATTCTGCGCCAGTGCATCCTCGACACCGCCGAAGAGCTGCGCCAGAGCGGCGAGTATCAAGGCCGATGAGCCTCGGCGCCCCGGTGATTTTGCCGGGGCCCTGGCCGGCGGGTAGACTGGCCGGCATGAGCCAGAACACCGATCACTGCCCTGCCCCGTCGTTCCAGGTGCTTGAAGCCTGGAATGGAGCGTTGGCCCACGCCTTTGCCAGCGTCGACGAAGCGTCATTTCTTGAACACCTGGCCTGCGCCCTCAGTGCCCTGACCCCCATCGAATCGATGATGATCAGCCTGGAGCGCCAGGGCCAGGCGCCACACTTGCTCTACCAGCAAGGCATCCCCCGGCCGCACTACGAAGAAATCATCAACCGCTACTTTTCCCGGGGCTACCTGCTCGACCCGTTCTGCCTGGCGGTGGACAAGGGCCTGGCCGAAGGTTTCTACCACCTGGCGCAAATCGCCCCGGACGACTTCTTCAGCAGCGAGTACTACAAGACCTACTACCTGCGCAGCGGCGGTGCCCAAGAGAGCTACTACATCGTCGACCTGTGCCCCAACAGCAAGATTTCCCTGTGCATGTTCCAGGGCCTGAGTGCCGGCCAGTTCAGCGACGATCAACTGGCGCTGCTGCGAACCGCACAACCGATCGTGCGAGAACTGCTGCGCCGCTTCGGCACCACGGGCGGGCTGTGCAAGGTAATCAGCGACGAGGCGTTCACCCAGACTCAGGTTCACCAGCAGATTGAAGCGGCGTTCATGCATTTTGGCAGCGGCGTATTGACCGTGCGCGAGCGGGAAATTGCCCACCTGATCCTGCGTGGGCACTCGGTTAAATCCACTGCGCAGGTACTGGGTATCTCCCCGGAAACCGTGCGCATGCACCGCAAGCATTTGTATACCAAGCTTGAGATCAACTCCCAGGCGGAGCTGTTTGCGCTGTTTATCGACTGGCTGACCCACAGCGGCGTGATGGCCCGCCACACCTGACCCGCCCCCCCCGTAGCAGCTGTCGAGCCCCAGCGAGGCTGCGTTGGGAGCGACCCGATCTCGTGCCTGGCGCATCAGCGGTGGTGCGGCTGACGCAGCCTCGCTGGGGCTCGACAGCTGCTACGGGGGGCGGCGCTCGTGAGGCTACGGTTCATTCTTGGGGAACTTTGCCAGGAAATAACCACCTGAATCCGGTACGCTCACCGTTTTTACCCAAGGAGTTACCCCTCATGGCCAAAGCCACCGCCCGTCACATCCTGGTTGCCACCGAAGACAAGTGCAACGAACTCAAAACGCAAATCGAAGGCGGCGCCGATTTCGCCGAAGTTGCCAAAGCCAACTCGTCTTGCCCATCCAGCCGTCAAGGCGGTGACCTGGGTTCGTTCGGCCCGGGCCAAATGGTCAAGGAATTCGACGCCGTCGTATTCAGCGCCCCTGTCAACACCGTGCAAGGCCCGGTGAAAACCCAGTTCGGCTACCACCTGCTGGAAGTGACCAGCCGTCAGGACTGATCCGGTCCGCACCTATGCTTGAAACAACGGCCCGCCCTTTGGTGGGCCGTTGTGCATCTGTGACAGTGTGATGACTGGCGGGGCGTACGCGCATAGCGTACAAATCCCTTTACCTCTCACCCGGCGCCCAAGGCTGATAATGCGAGTCGCTTTTTCTACCCTGTTTTGCTCCACCCTGGCCCTGCTGCTGGCCAGCACCGCCGTGATCGCCGCGCCGCAATCGGCGCTGACCGTGTACGGCGAACCGGCCAAATACCAACCCGGCTTCACCCACTTCGATTACGCCAACCCGAATGCGCCCAAAGGCGGCAGCTTGCGGCGTTCGGCTATCGAAATCGGGCGCTATGACCATGTGCTGCCCTATGGCGACAAAGGCATCGGTGTCAGCCAGGTCGACGGTTGGTTGTATTCGCCCCTGGCCCAGCGCTCGCTGGACGAGCCCTACACGGTCTACGGCCTGGTGGCGGAAAAGATGGAGCGGTCAGACGACGGTCTGTCCCTGCGTTTTTACCTGAACCCCAAGGCCCGTTTTGCCGATGGCCTACCGATCACCGCCGAAGACGTGCGTTACTCCTTCGACCTGCTGATGACCCAGGGCAGCCTGCGCTACCGCACGCTGTTCGCCGACGTCAAACACGTCGAAGTCGAAGGCCCGCGGCAGGTGCGTTTCGATTTCGCTAGCAACGAAAACCGCACCCTGCCCCTGGATGTCGCCACCCTGCCGGTGTTCCCGGAACACTGGTGGAAGACCCGCGACTTCGCCGACGGCGGCGGCTACGAGATTCCCCTCGGCAGCGGCCCCTACACCATCAGCAAGGTGGATGCCGGCAACACCATCACCTTCAAGCGTGACCCGAACTGGTGGGGCAAAGACCTGCCCATCAGCCGCGGCCTGTATAATTTCGATCACCTGAGCCTGGAATACTTCGGCGACACCGAAGTGGCGCGCCAGGTCCTGCGCGGCGGTGCCTACGACTTCAACCGCGAATTCTCCGCCACCGGCTACTCCATCGGCTACAACGGCCCCGCCCTTGATGATGGCCGCCTGCAACGCGCGCACCTGGCCAAAGAGGCACCGCAGCCGGCCCAGGGCTACGTGTTCAACGTGCAAAAACCGATGTTCAAGGACCGCCGCGTGCGCCAGGCCCTGGCGATGCTGTGGGACTTCGAGTGGGCCAACCGGCAGATGATGCGCAATATGTACATCCGCCAGCAAAGCTTCTTTTCCAACAGCCCGCTGGCGGCGACCCAACTGCCGGACGCCCAGGAGTTGGCGATACTTGAACCCCTGCGCGGGCAGATTCCCGACGAAGTGTTCACCAAGGTGTTCAAGGCACCGACTACCGACGGCACCGGAATGATCCGCGACAAGCAACTGCAAGCCCTGGCGCTGCTGGAGCAAGCTGGCTGGAAACCCGACGGTGACAAGTTGGTAAACGCAGAAGGCGAGCCGCTGGAGTTCACTTTCCTCAACGCCCAGAACGGCCTGGAACGGTTGTTGTTGCCGTACAAACGCAACCTGGCGCAGATCGGTATTACCCTCAACATCCGCCGTATCGACTCCTCGCAGTACGTCAACCGCCTGATGTCCCGGGACTACGACATGATCGTCACCGGCTTTCCGGTCACCACCTCGCCAGGGATGGAGCTGTACAACTATTTCGGCTCGGCCGCCGCGTTTGATACAGGCGCCAACAACTACATGGTGCTCAAAGACCCGGCCGTCGACAGCCTGATCAACGGCCTGGTCAAGGCCAATACCCAGTCGCAAATGCTCAACTACGCCCACGCCCTGGACCGTGTGCTGCAATGGAATTACCTGTGGATTCCCAACTACTACCCGCCGGGCACCTCGGCCGCGTGGTGGAACCGCTTTGGCCGGCCGGCCGTCGAAGCCAAGACGGACGAAGCCCTGGAAACCTGGTGGGAAATCAGCCCCACGCCATTGACCAATGAACAGATGAAAGCCGAACTGACCAAACGCCCGGGAGCCCGCTGATGTTTGCCTATATCGTGCGGCGCTTGCTGCTGATCATTCCCACCCTGGTGATTATCCTGCTGGTGAACTTCGTCATCGTGCAGGCCGCGCCCGGCGGGCCGGTGGAGCAGGCCATTGCCCACTTACAGGGCATCGGTGGCGGTGGCGTCGGCGGCTCGTCTGCCGAAAGCCTCAGCAGTGGCTCGCGGGCCAGCCGTGGTCTGGACCCGAAGCTGATCAAGGACATCGAGAAACAATACGGCTTCGACAAGCCCGCGCCGGAGCGCCTGTGGCTGATGCTCAAGAGTTACGCCCAGCTGGATTTCGGCAACAGCTTCTTCCGCGGCAAAAGCGTGACCGACCTGATCCTGGAAAAGATGCCGGTGACCATTTCCCTTGGGCTGTGGGCCACGCTGATCACCTATCTGGTGTCGATCCCGCTGGGGATTCGCAAGGCGGTGCGCCATGGCAGCAGTTTTGATGTGTGGAGCAGCACCGCGATCGTGATTGGTTATGCGATGCCCGCCTTCCTGTTTGCGATGTTTCTGATCGTGGTCTTCGCCGGCGGCACCTCGCTGAACTGGTTCCCGGTGCGCGGGCTGGTCTCGGAAAACTTCGACCAGTTGAGCACCGTGGGCAAGATCGCCGATTACTTCTGGCACCTGGTATTGCCGGTCAGCGCCCTGGTGATCGGCGGTTTCGCCACCTTGACCATCCTCACCAAAAACTCGTTCCTCAATGAAATCACCCGCCAGTACGTGGTCACCGCGCGGGCCAAAGGCTTGAGCGAGCGCCGAGTGCTGTATGGGCATGTGTTTCGCAACGCCATGCTGCTGGTGATTTCGGGAATCCCCCAGGCATTCATCGCGGTGTTCTTTGCCGGTTCGCTGCTGATCGAGGTGATCTTCTCCCTCGATGGCCTGGGCCGCATGAGCTACGAAGCCGCGGTTTCACGGGACTATCCGGTGGTGTTCGGTTCGTTGTTTATCTTCACGCTGTTTGGCCTTTTGATAAAACTCATCGGTGACCTCTGCTACACCCTGGTGGACCCGCGTATCGACTTCGCCGCGAGGAACGCCTGATGCTCAAGCTCTCTCCCGTGGCCCGTCGGCGCTTTGAACGCTTCAAGAAAAACCGCCGTGGCTGGTGGTCGCTGTGGTTGTTTATCGGCCTGTTTATCCTGACCCTCGGCGGCGAGCTGATCGCCAATGACAAACCCTTGGTGCTCAGTTACCAGAACCAGCTGTATTTCCCGGTGTTCAAGCGCTACACCGAGCAGGCGTTCGGCGGGCAGTTGCCATTCCAGGCGGACTACCGCAGTGAATACGTGCAGAACCTGATCAAGAAAGATGGCGGCTGGATGCTATTCCCGCCGATCCCGTTCAGCGACGACACGCCCAACTATGAACTGACCCGCCCTGCCCCCAGCCCGCCATCGAGCGTGAACTGGCTGGGCACCGATGACCAGTCCCGCGATGTGCTGGCGCGGGTGATCTTTGGCGCAAGGGTGTCGATTCTGTTTGCCCTGGCACTCACCGCCATCAGCGCCGCCATCGGCATCGCTGCCGGGGCCTTGCAGGGTTACTACGGTGGCTGGGTGGACCTGCTCGGGCAACGAATCCTGGAAGTGTGGTCCGGGCTACCGGTGCTGTACCTGCTGATCATCCTGTCGGGGTTTGTCGAGCCGAATTTCTGGTGGCTGCTGGGGATCATGGCGCTGTTTTCGTGGCTGGCGCTGGTGGACGTGGTGCGCGCCGAGTTCCTGCGGGGGCGCAACCTGGAGTACGTCAAGGCCGCCCGCGCACTGGGACTCAGCGACGGCAAGATCATCCGCCGGCACATCCTGCCGAACGCGATGACCGCCACCCTGAGCTATTTGCCGTTCATTCTGACCGGGGCGATTTCCACCTTGAGTGCCCTGGACTTCCTCGGCTTCGGCATGCCCGCCGGCAGCGCCTCCTTGGGTGAACTGATCGGCCAGGGCAAGCAGAACCTGCAAGCGCCGTGGCTGGGGCTTACGGCGTTTTTCACCCTGGCGCTGATCCTGTCGTTGCTGGTGTTTATCGGCGAGGCGTTGCGTGACGCCTTCGACCCACGCTCATGAAGGGCTTTGAGATGACTGAAAACCTGATCGAGATTCGCGATCTGAGCGTCGCCTTCAACGGCCAGACCGTGGTGCGCAACCTGTGCCTGGACGTACGCCCCGGCGAGTGCCTGGCGCTGGTGGGCGAGTCGGGTTCGGGCAAGTCGGTGACCGCCCATTCGATCCTGCAACTGCTGCCCGAAGCCGGCACCGACACCACCGGCTCGGTACGTTATCGCGGCCAGGAACTGCTCGGCGCCTCGCCCGCCACCCTGCAAAAGCTGCGGGGCAACCGGATTGCAATGATTTTCCAGGAGCCGATGACCTCCCTCAATCCGTTGCACAGCATCGAGAAACAGATCGGCGAAACCCTGCTGCTGCATAAGGGCCTGGGCGGCAAACAGGCGCAGGCGCGGATCCTTGAATTGCTCGAACTGGTGGGCATCCAGAAGCCCCGGGAGCGCCTCAAGGCTTACCCCCACCAACTCTCCGGCGGCCAGCGCCAGCGGGTGATGATTGCCATGGCCCTGGCCTGCGAGCCGGAACTGTTGATCGCCGACGAACCCACCACAGCACTGGATGTGACCGTGCAGCGCAAGATCTTGCTGCTGCTCAAGTCCCTGCAACAACGCCTGGGCATGTCGCTGCTATTGATCAGCCACGACCTCAACCTGGTGCGCAGCATTGCCCAGCGGGTGTGCGTGATGAAGGCCGGGGAGATTGTCGAGCAGGCAGAGTGCGAAACCCTGTTCTGCGCCCCCAGGCACCCTTACAGCCGCTTGCTGCTGGATGCCGAACCGGCGGGCATCGCCCTGAGCCACGACACGCGCGAAACGGTGTTGCAGGTGGATGACCTGAGCGTGCAGTTCCCGTTGGGTGGCGGGCTGTTGCGCCGCAAGCAGTACCTGCAGGCCGTGGACGGCATCAGCCTGACGGTGCAGCGCGGCAAGACCTTGGGGATTGTCGGCGAGTCCGGCTCGGGCAAATCGACGCTGGGCCTGGCGATTTTGCGCTTGCTGGATTCCAGCGGCACGATTCGTTTCCAGGGTGCGGCCCTCGAGGGCCTGACGCAAAAGCAGATGCAGCCGTGGCGCAAGCAGATGCAGGTGGTATTCCAGGACCCGTTCGGCAGCCTCAGCCCGCGGATGTCGGTGGCGCAGATCATCAGCGAAGGCCTGGAAGTGCATGCCCCGTGCAGCCTCAAGGACCGCGAAGCCCAAGTGATCCGCGTGCTGGAAGACGTGGGCCTGGACCCCGCCAGCCGCCATCGCTACCCCCACGAATTCTCCGGCGGCCAGCGCCAGCGCATCGCCATTGCCCGCGCGTTGGTGCTCAAGCCGGCACTGATGCTGCTGGATGAACCCACCTCGGCGCTGGACCGTACCGTGCAAAAACAGGTGGTGGCCTTGTTGCTTGAGCTACAGGAAAAGTACGGCCTGACCTACCTGTTTATCAGCCATGACCTGGCGGTGGTGCGGGCCCTGGCCCACGACATGATCGTGATCAAGGACGGCAAGGTGGTGGAACGCGGGCCGAGCGATGAAGTGTTTGCCGCGCCGCAACACCCCTACACCCAGGAACTCCTCGCGGCGGCGCACCCATGAACACCACCGGCAGCCTCAAGGATTACCCATACGTTCGCGGCCTGGCGATCCAGTCATTGTTCCAGATCATCGAGCAGTCCAGCGAAGGCACGGTGATTGTCGACGGCGACGCGAATATTGTCTGGATGAACGAGCGCTACGCCAAGCGTTTCGGCCTGAAAAGCGCCAATGAGGCCATCGGCCAACCCTGTGAACAGGTGATATCCAACAGCCTGTTGCGCCAGGTGGTACGCAACGACCAGCCCATTTTGCTGGACATCCAGGACACCCCCAAAGGCCCGCTGGTGGTGATGCGCCTGCCGATTCACGACGATGCCGGCAAGGTGATCGGCGCGATCGGGTTTGCGCTGTTTGATGAGCTGCGCAACCTGTCGCCGCTGATCGAGCGCTACCTGAGCATGCAGCAGGAACTGGCTTCCACCCGGTCGTTATTGAGGTCGCGGCAGAGCAAGTACAACTTCGCGCACTTTATCGGTACCAGCGCGGCCAGCCTGGAAGTCAAACGCCGGGCGCGGCGCAGTGCGAGCGCGGATTCGCCGGTGTTGCTGCTGGGAGAAACCGGCACCGGCAAGGAATTGCTGGCCCAGGCGATTCACGGTGCATCGCCTCGCGCCCACAAAGCCTTTGTGAGCATCAACAGCGCGGCCATTCCGCATGATTTGCTGGAAGCTGAATTCTTCGGCACCGCCCCCGGCGCGTTTACCGGCGCCGACCGCAAGGGTCGCCCCGGCAAGCTGCAAATTGCCCAGGGCGGCACGCTGTTTCTCGATGAGATCGGCGACATGCCGCTGCCGCTGCAAAGCAAGTTGCTGCGCGTGTTGCAGGAGAAAGAGTACGAGCCGGTGGGTTCCAACGAGATGATCCACAGTGATGTACGGGTAATTGCTGCCACGTCGATGGATCTGGAAGCGGCGATCAAGCGCGGCGAGTTTCGGGCAGACCTGTATTACCGGCTGAATGTGCTGCCAATCCAGGTGCCGCCGTTGCGTGAGCGGCTGGATGACTTACCGGCGCTGAGTGAGGCGATTCTGGAGGAGTTGCGCAGCCAGCATGAACTGGACCGCGAGGCGTTGGCGTTGCTGGCGCAGCATGCGTGGCCGGGGAATATCCGCGAACTGCGCAATGTGCTGGAGCGGGCGGCGTTGTTGAGTGATGACCTGGTGCTGGATGCCCGTGAAATTCGCGCGGCGATTGGTACGTTCAGCCCGGTGGGGCACAGTTCGGTGGAGACCGTTGAGGGCGAGCGTTTCAGTGCGGCCAGGGAGCGCTTTGACCGCCAGGTGATTGGGGCGGCGTTGAAGGCGTGTGAGGGCAATGTGGTGGAAGCGGCGAAGCGTCTGGGGCTGGGTCGGTCGACTTTGTACAAGAAAATGGTCGCGCTGGGCATCGCCTAGTCTCATACATGAGACAGAAATCTCACATCAAAGACAACCTACTGTGGGAGCTGGCTTGCCTGCGATAGCGGCCGGCCAGCCGACACATTCTTCAGCTGAAAAACCGCCATCGCAGGCAAGCCAGCTCCCACATTTGATCAGCGCCAGTCTCAAATCAGAGACAAACTTCAAAATCCATAACTAATAAAACAACATTATCTTTATATTTCAACAAGTTAATAACTTGGCACACATCTCGCTATAGCCCATCCCTACTGCCTCACCCCCACAAAAATAACAATCAGATGGAGACACACCATGAGTGTGATCATTGCCCTCGCGGCCCTGGCGCTGCTGATGCTGGCCGCCTACCGTGGCTACAGCGTCATCCTGTTCGCCCCCATCGCCGCCCTCGGCGCCGTGCTGCTCACCGACCCTTCCGCCGTCGCACCTGCCTTCACCGGGGTGTTCATGGAAAAAATGGTCGGCTTTCTCAAACTGTACTTCCCGGTGTTCCTGCTCGGCGCAGTGTTCGGCAAGCTGATTGAAATTTCCGGCTTCTCGCGCTCCATCGTCGCCGCCGCCATCCAGTTGCTCGGCACCCGCCAGGCGATGCTGGTGATCGTGCTGGTGTGCGCTCTGCTGACCTACGGCGGCGTATCGCTGTTCGTGGTGGTGTTCGCGGTGTACCCGTTCGCCGCCGAGATGTTCCGCCAGAGCAATATCCCCAAGCGCCTGCTGCCGGCGACCATCGCCCTCGGCGCGTTCTCGTTCACCATGGACGCCCTGCCCGGTACGCCACAGATCCAGAACATCATCCCCAGCACCTTCTTCAACACCACCGCCTGGGCCGCGCCGT
Organism: Pseudomonas sp. A125; assembly: GCF_055409485.1. NCBI lineage: Bacteria > Pseudomonadati > Pseudomonadota > Gammaproteobacteria > Pseudomonadales > Pseudomonadaceae > Pseudomonas > Pseudomonas sp. A125. Next base: position 58,206 of record NZ_JBUZVP010000013.1, on the reverse strand, counting down.
GGCTGGGACTGATCGGCACCATTTTTGTGTTCTGCGCCGGCATGCTGTACCTGGCCCGCCAGCGCAACAAGGCCCAGCGTGCCGGTGAAGGCTATGGCACCGAGCTGCGCAACGAGCCGCAGACCGCCGAAGACATCAAGTTGCCCAATCCGTGGATCGCCCTGTCGCCACTGCTGCTGGTGGGCATCATGAACCTGTTGTTCACCCATTGGATTCCACTGTGGTACGGCAAGACCCACACCCTGAGCCTGCCGGGCATGAGCGCGCCGGTGCAGACCGAAGTCGCCAAGCTGACGGCCATCTGGGCGGTGCAGGCGGCGTTGCTGGTGGGGATTATCGTGGTGCTGATGTTTGGCTTCTCGGCGATTCGCAGCAAGCTCGCCGAGGGCAGTAAAAGCGCAGTCAGCGGTGCGTTGCTGGCGGCGATGAACACCGCTTCGGAATACGGTTTTGGCGCGGTGATCGCCTCCTTGCCAGGCTTCCTGGTGCTGGCGGACTGGCTCAAGGGCATCCCCAACCCGCTGGTCAACGAAGCAATTACCGTGACCCTGCTGGCTGGTATCACAGGCTCCGCCTCGGGCGGCATGAGCATTGCGCTGGCGGCCATGTCGCAGAGCTTTATTTCAGCGGCCCATGCGGCCAATATCCCTCTTGAAGTGCTGCACCGGGTCGCGGCCATGGCCAGCGGCGGCATGGACACCCTGCCCCACAACGGCGCCGTGATCACGCTGCTGGCGGTCACCGGGCTGACCCACCGCGAAGCCTATAAGGATATTTTCGGCATCACGATCATCAAGACCCTCGCGGTGTTCGTGGTGATTGGTACTTTCTACGCCACCGGCATTGTGTGAGGTTGATATGACGACATTGAACGGCAAGACCGCCCTGGTCACCGGCTCCACCAGCGGCATCGGCCTGGGCATCGCCCTGAGCCTGGCCAAGGCCGGCGCCAACCTGATCCTCAACGGTTTCGGCGACGCCAGCGCGGTGATCGCCCAGGTGCAGGCCTTTGGCGGCAAGGTCGGGCATCACCCCGCCGACGTCAGTGACCCGGCGCAGATCGCTGAGATGATCGCCTACGCCGAGCGCGAGTTTGGCGGCATCGACATCCTGGTGAACAACGCCGGGATCCAGCATGTGGCGCCGGTGGATGCGTTTCCGGTGGAGCGTTGGGACTCGATCATTGCGATCAACCTGTCGTCGGTGTTCCACAGCACCCGCCTGAGTTTGCCAGGCATGAAGGCCAAAGGCTGGGGGCGCATTGTCAACATTGCCTCGGTGCACGGCCTGGTGGGTTCGGTGGGCAAGGCGGCCTACGTCGCTGCCAAGCACGGGGTGATCGGGCTGACCAAGGTGGTGGGCCTGGAGACGGCCCAGAGTAATGTCACCTGCAACGCCATTTGCCCGGGCTGGGTATTGACGCCACTGGTGCAGAAGCAGATTGACGATCGCATCGCCACCGGGGTTGACCCGCAGCAGGCGCAGCAGGATCTGCTGGCCGAGAAGCAGCCGTCGCTGGAGTTCGTGACGCCACCGCAACTGGGGGAACTGGTGTTGTTCCTGTGCAGCGAAGCCGGCAGCCAGGTGCGTGGCGCGGCGTGGAATATCGACGGCGGCTGGCTGGCCCAGTAAGTATTCATCAGTGACGCTTTTGTGGCGAGGGAGCTTGCTCCCGTTGGGCTGCGCAGCAGCCCCAAAACCTGCAACCGCGCTTTATCTGAAAGACCGCATGAGCATTGCTGGGGCGGCTTCGCCACCCAACGGGAGCAAGCTCCCTAGCCACCTTTAGAGCATCTTTGCTGTCGATACATAACAAGAGGCGAATAATGTCCGACATCCTCTGGCAACCTTCCCCCGAGCGCATCCACACCACCCGGATGGACCAGTTCCGGCGCTTTATCAATGATCGCCATGCCTTGCAGATCAGCGACTACCCGGCCCTGCACCAGTGGAGCATCGATCAGCGGCCAGACTTCTGGCAGGCGATTGTCGAATTCTTCGACGTGCAGTTCCGCACGCCACCCAGCGCGGTGTTGATCGAAGGCGCCGAGATGCCCAGCGCCCAGTGGTTTCCCGGCGCGACCCTGAACTTTGCCGAACACCTGCTGCGCCGCCGCGACGATCACCCCGCCGTGGTCGCCATCAGCGAAGACGGCCAACGCGAACAACTGACCTACGCCGAACTGGCCCGCCACGTTGCCGGCCTGCAACGCAGCCTGCGGGCAGCCGGTGTGGGCATGGGTGACCGGGTGGCCGCGTGCATGCCCAACACCTGGCAAACCCTGGTGGGCATGCTCGCCACCACCAGCCTCGGCGCAATCTGGTCATGCTCCTCGCCCGACTTTGGCACCCAGGGCGTGATCGACCGCTTCGGCCAGATAGAACCCAAGGTGCTGATCACCTGCGCCGGCTACCGCTATGCCGGCAAGGTTACCGACCAGAGCACCAAGCTCAATGAAATCCTCGACCGCCTGCCGTCCCTGCAACAGCTGATCATCGTGCCGTACGCCCGCCCGCAAGCGCGTCCCGAGGATTATCAGACCCGGGCCGCGGTTGCACTCTGGGACGACTTCTACAGCCCCGGCGACCAGCCCGACTTCGTCGCCGTGCCGTTCGATCATCCGCTGTACATCCTGTATTCCAGCGGCACCACCGGCGTGCCCAAGTGCATCATCCACGGCACCGGCGGCGTTCTGCTTACCCACCTCAAGGAACACGGCCTGCACGCCGACCTGTCGCGCGATGACTGCCTGTTCTACTACACCACCTGTGGCTGGATGATGTGGAACTGGCTGGTGTCGGTGCTGGCCATCGGCGCCACCGCCGTGCTGTATGACGGCTCACCTTTTCACCCCGGCCTGGAACGCCTGATGGACCTGATCGATGAGGAAAACATCAGCGTATTTGGCACCAGTCCGAAATTCCTCGCGACCCTGGAAAAAGCCGGCCTGCAACCGCGCCTGAGCCATGACCTGGGCAGCCTCAAAGGCTTGATCTCCACCGGCTCACCGCTGTCGCCCCAGAGCTACGACTATGTGTACCGCGAGATCAAGCCTGAGCTGTGTCTGTCGTCGATGTCTGGCGGTACCGACATCGTCTCCTGCTTCGTGATCGGCAACCCGGTATTGCCGGTGCGCCGCGGTGAGATGCAGTGCAAGAGCCTGGCGATGGCCATCGAGGTGTGGGACGACCAGGGCCGCCCGCTGGTCGGTGAAAAGGGCGAGTTGGTGTGCACCCGACACTTCCCGGCAATGCCCATCGGCTTTTGGAATGACCCGCATCAGGAAAAGCTGCGCGCCTCGTATTTCAGCCAGTTCCCCGGCGTGTGGTGCCAGGGTGACTACGCCGAACAAAGGCCCAACGCCAGCTTGTTGATCCATGGCCGCTCGGACGCCGTGCTCAACCCCGGCGGCGTACGCATCGGCACCGCCGAGATTTATCGTCAGGTAGAAAAGGTGCCGCAGGTACTGGAAAGCCTCGCCATCGGGCAGCGCTGGCAAGACGACGTGCGGGTGGTACTGTTTGTGCGCCTCGACGACGGTGTAGAACTCGACGACGCCCTGGAGCAGCAGATTCGCCAGGTGATTCGCGCCAACACCACACCGCGCCATGTACCGGCGAAGATCCTGGCGGTGACGGACATTCCGCGCACTATCAGCGGCAAGATTGTCGAACTGGCGGTGCGCAACGTGGTGCATGGCGAGGCGGTCAAAAACACCGACGCCCTGGCCAATCCCGAAGCCCTGGAGCAATTTCGTGATCGCCGGGAACTGACAGAAAGATGAAACGTTTTAGCCCTTAAGCACTCACTTTGAAGACAAACCCCTCAAGCATGCTATTTTTCGAGGGTGGATCGCCGTTCCCCACTCGCGGGATAATCGGTTTTTGTCATTTTTCAAGCGTAACGCGCAGGGCATTTACATGAACGTATCACCCACCGGCAGCGAAGCCGCGGCACTGATTGCGCGGCTGGACTGGGCACGAAGCCCCCTCGGTGACGCCATTGATTGGCCGCAGAGCCTGCGTACAGCCGTCGACATCGTGATTCATTCACCCATGCCGATGCTGTTGCTGTGGGGCGCCGAACTCACCCAGATCTACAATGACGGCTTTGCAATGCTGGCCGGCAACAAGCACCCTGGTGCCTTCGGCCAGCCTGCCGACCTGGTCTGGCCGGAAATGAAACCCTTTACCGACCCGATCTACAGCGCCGTGCTCACGGGCCAGGTGCGCACCTTCACCGAACAGCGCTTCGTGCTGCAGCGCAACCACCGCGACACCGAGATCTGGCTCGACCTGACCTACAGCCCGATCCGCGACGAGCGTAGCGAGGTGGCCGGGATCCTGATCACCGCCATCGAAACCAACGAGCGCCGGCGCGTTGCCCTTGAACTGCAACAACGTACCGAAAACAGCCTCCAGGCCCAGCGCAACACCGAGCAACGCCTGCAACTGGCCTTGTCCGCCACTGACGCCGTGGGTACCTGGGATTGGGACATTGGCGAAGACCGCTTTATCGCCGACGCGCATTTCGCCCAACTGCACGGCGTTGGCCCCTGCGATGCCGGCCTGTTGCCGATCAGCGACTACCTGCAAGGCGTGCACCCCGAAGACCGTGGCATGGTGGCCCGCAGCATCAAGCACTGCATCACCCACGGCACTGAATACGCCGAGGAATACCGCCTGCTGCAAGCCGATGGCGAAGTGCGTTGGGTGTTTGCCCGGGGCCGTTGCTACAAGGATCATCAGGGCCGGCCGGCGCGGTTTCTCGGCGCCGCCCTGGACCTGACCGAACGCAAGCACACCGAACAGGCCCTGCGCCAAAGCCAGACCGAGCTGCAGTTGATCATCAACGCGATGCCGGTGCTGATCGGCTACGTCGACCATGAGCAACGCTTTCGCTTGAACAACAGCGCCTACCTAGACTGGTACGGCATGACCCCGCAGGAGCTGTTCGGCAAGTCCATCCGCGAGGTGCTGGGCGATGAAGTGTATGCCGGGCGCGTCGATAAGATCGAAGCGGCGCTCAAGGGCAAGGCCTGCAGTTTTTTCACCGTCACGCCTCATCATGACGGGCGGCCACGGCACGCGCTGATGAAGTACTTGCCGCGTTTCAGCGCCGACGGTTCGGTCAATGGCTTCTACATTTTTGTGATCGACGAAACCGAGCGCAAACTCACCGAAGAAGCCCTGCGCCACCTTAACGAAAACCTGGAAGAGCGCGTAAGCCAGCGCACCCAGGCGCTGGCCGAAGCCAACCAGCGCCTGCAAAACGAAATGTTCGAACGCGAGCGCGCCGAAGACGCCCTGCGCCACGCCCAGAAAATGGAAGCGGTTGGCCAGCTCACCGGCGGCATCGCCCATGACTTCAACAACATGCTCACCGGGATCATCGGCAGCCTGGACTTGATGCAACGCTACATCGCCGCCGGGCGCAGCGATGAGATCGGCCGCTTCACCGACGCGGCAGTGTCCTCGGCCCATCGCGCCGCCGCGTTGACCCACCGCCTGCTGGCGTTCTCGCGGCGCCAGTCGCTGGACCGCAAGCCGGTGGACCCGAACCAGTTGGTGGCTTCCCTGGAGGACCTGTTCCGCCGCACCAAGGGCGCGCACATCGAACTCAAGGTGCACCTTGGCACCGACGTGTGGCCGGTGAATACCGACGCCAGCCAGTTGGAAAATGCCTTGCTCAACCTGGTGATCAACGCCCGCGATGCCATGCCCGACGGTGGGCAATTGTGCATCGAGACCGCCAACAGCTACCTGGACGGCACTGACATCACCACCCTGGAGCCGGTCAAGGCCGGCGACTATGTGATGCTCGGCGTGAGCGACAACGGCGCCGGCATGACCGCCAAGATCCTCGCCAAGGCCTTCGACCCGTTTTTCACCACCAAGCCCATCGGCCAGGGCACCGGCCTTGGGCTGTCGATGATTTATGGGTTCGCCCAGCAATCGGGTGGCCACGTCACGATTCAAAGTCAGCCGGGCCAGGGCACTTGCGTGCGCCTGTACCTGCCGCGCCTGCATGGCACAGCACTGGAACGGAGCGTGCCCGCCAGCCAGGGCGAAGCCCCTGTCGCATTGGAAGGTGAAGCGGTGGTGGTGGTAGAGGACGACCCGGCGGTGCGGATGTTGGTGGTGAATGTGCTGGATGAACTGGGCTACACCGCGCACCAGGCGGCAGACGCCCGGGCGGCGTTGCCGTTGCTGGAGTCCGATTTGCGCGTGGACTTGCTGGTGACCGACGTGGGTTTACCTGGGATGAACGGCCGGCAACTGGCGGAAATCGCCCGGCAGCATCGGCCCGAACTCAAGGTACTGTTCATGACCGGATATGCCGAGAAAGCCGCTGAACGCCGGGGGTTCCTGGAGGAAGGTATGGACATGGTGGCCAAGCCGTTTTCGATTGACCTGCTGGCTAATAAAATCCGCAGCATGATCAATGCAGCGACTTAACTTCAGGCATAATCGCGCGCCGTTTCACCCGAGGACCGTTCAATGAAAGCCCAAGCCCGTCACATTCTGGTGAAAACCAGCGAGGAAGCCGAACAGCTCAAGCAGCGTATTGCCAAGGGCGAAGCGTTTGATGTGCTGGCCAAGAAGTACTCCACCTGCCCGTCTGCCAAGCGCGGCGGCGATTTGGGTGAAGTGCGCCCGGGGCAGATGGTGGGGGTGATTGATGCGGTGATCTTCAAGAAGCCCGTGAAGGTGGTTCATGGGCCGATCAAGAGCAAGTTCGGGTACCACCTGGTGCAGGTGTTTTATCGGGATTGATAAGCTTGTCGTGGCGAGGGAGCTTGCTCCCGCTGGAGTGCGAAGCGCTCCCGGCTTTTTTGGGGCCGCTACGCAGCCCAGCGGGAGCAAGCTCCCTCACCACAATAGATAGCGTCAGTCTCTAGGGATCAGTGCACCGTGCACCTGAATCACCCGGCTCGCGAGCCGATGCCCGGCCAATGCGGCCTCTTCGGGCGAACCGCCCTTGAGCCGGCTGGCCAGGTAAGCTGCACTGAACGAATCCCCCGCCGCCGTAGTGTCGACCACCTTCTCCACTACCAGCGCCGGCACCTCGAATCGCTCACCTGCACAACGAATAAAACACGCATCCGCCCCACGCTTGAGCACCACCTCCGCAATCGTCGGGTACGCCGCAAACACCTGCTCGCTGTCTTCATACCCAAACAACGCACGCTCGTCATCTTCCGTCAGCAAGGCGATATCCACCTCGGCCAACACCGCGTGATACGCCGCGCGTGCGGCGTCCACGCTGGCCCACAGGCGTGGCCGGTAGTTGTTGTCGAACACCACCTTGCCGCCGCGCTTGCGGGTTTCGATCAGGGTTTCCAGCAGGCGCGCACGGCCCACTTCGCCTAGCACCGCCAGGGTGATGCCGCTGAAATACACCACGTCGTACGTCGGCAACGCTGCCAGGATCGGCTCGGCCGCCGGTGTGGTGAAGCAGTCGCGCACGGCCGCTTCGTTGCGCCAGTAGAGGAATTTGCGCTCGCCGTTGGCATCGGTCTGGATGCAGTACAAACCCGGCAGGCGCCCCGGCAGGCGCTGGACCATGCCCAGGCCCAGGCCCTCTGCGGCCCAATGTTTGCACATGGCGTCGCTGAAGCTGTCGTCGCCCAGGGCGGTGACGTAGTCGACGGCGCTGGCGCCACCCAGTTCGCGGCGCAGGTAGACGGCGGCGTTCAGGGTGTCGCCGCCAAAGCTTTGTTGCAGGCTGCCATCGGCGCGGTGTTGCAGTTCGATCATGCATTCGCCGATGAGGGCGATGCGCGGTTTTGTATTCATGTCTGGGGCTCTCGGTGTACTTGAGGGCCTCATCGCGGGCAAGACCGGCTCCCACAGTTGACCGTGTTGTACCTGAAGGAACACGCTCGATGTGGGAGCTGGCTTGCCTGCGATGGGCGCGACTCGGTCTAGAAGCAGGTATGCAGGCTTTCGATCACCTGCAACTGCTCATCCACCAGATTACCCACTTGCCATTTGTCGAAGGTCAGGCACGGGTGGGAAGTACCGAACGAGATGATGTCGCCGATGCGCAACTCAACGCCTGGGGCCACCACCATGAATGCATGCTGGTCCATCACGGCGGTGACCTTGCAGGCGGTCACGTCATCGCCCACTGCCGGCAGCACGCCAGCCTTGTAGCGCTTGAGTGGCACCGGCAGGCCGGCGTCGTAGGCAACGTCGCGCTTGCCCAAGGCGATCACCGCGAAGCCCGGCTCCGGCAGGGACTGCACATGGGCCCAGACTTCCAGCGCCGGGCGCAGGCCTTCGTTGAGGTCGCTGCGACGGTCCAGCACACAGCACTGCGCTTCTTTGTAGATGCCGTGGTCGTGGGCCACGTAGCTGCCCGGGCGCAGCACGCTGAGGAAGCGGCCAGCGGCGTTCTGGGCTTCGAAGGATTCGGCGATCAAGTCGTACCAGGCCGAACCCGAGGCGGTGATGATCGGTTTGCCGAGGTCGAAGGCACCGCTGTTTTGCAGGTCGACGGCTAGGCGCACCAGGGAGGCAGCGAATTCGCGGATACCGCTGATGGCGTGTTCGCCGTGGATCACTCCTTCGTAGCCTTCGATGCCGGTGAGGGCCAGCGCAGGCTGGGCCTTGATCGCCCTGGCCAGGTCGAGCACCTGTTGTTCCGTGCGGCAACCGCAGCGCCCGCCAACCACGCCGTATTCGATCATCACGTTCAGGCGCAGGCCACGGGCGGCGAAAAATACGCCCAGGTCGGCGACGTTGTCCGGGTGGTCGACCATGCAATGGAAGTCGAATTCCGGGTCAGCCAGCAAGTCGGCGATCAACGCCATGTTCGGCGCGCCCACCAGTTGGTTGGCCATCAACACCCGACGAACACCGCCGGCATACGCGGCGCGGGTCTGCACCGCGTTGGCCAGGGTAATGCCCCAGGCGCCCTGCTCGATCTGCCGCTGGAACAGCGCTGGCATCATGCTGGTCTTGCCGTGGGGCGCCAACTGCGCGCCGCTGTTGCTGACAAAATCCTGCATCCAGCGGATGTTGTGTTCCAGCGCCTCGCGGTGCAGCACCAGGGCTGGCAGGCTGACGTCACGGACCAGATGCGCACCGACTGCAGCGGCACCTTTTCCAACGGCATTGAAGGCAGTCATAGCAGTTTTCCTATTCGTTTTATGCGGCGTCGTTAATGCGACGGCCCAGGTTGTTGGCGCTGTCGATCAGCACCCGGCGATAGTCGTTGTAGTTTTTGATGGCATCGGCCCGTGGGGCCACGATGCACAAGGTCGCGATGCTGATGCCTTGGGCATCCCGAACCGGGGCGGCAAAGCAATGGGTAAAGGTGTCGGCGACGCTGTCGAAGGAGAAGAATCCGTCGAGGGTGGCCTGGCGAATTTGCCCGAGAAAGGTTTCCAAAGGCAGACGTTGACCGTCCGGGAGGATGTAGTCGTCGTAGTCGATCAGGTCGATGATTTGCTGGTCGCTCAGGTGGCCCAGCAGCAGGCGGCCAGAGGCGGTCCAGGGAATCGGGGCGTTCTCGCCGATATCGGAGGAAATGCGGAAATGCCGCTCGCCTTCGCGCATCAGGGCCACGGTGTATTTGCGCCCATTGAGCAGGCACATCTGGGCGGTTTCGTGGGTCTGGCTGACGATTTCCTGCAGGGCGTGGTCGGCCTCGCGGGTCAGGTCGAAATGGCGCAGGTGGGCCTGGCCGAGGAAGTACAGCTGACGGCCGAGGTAGACGTGACCGTCCTTGCCGACGGTTTCCAGAATACGTCGTTCCAGCAGCGAGGCCACCAGTTCGTAGACCGTGGACTTGGGGCTGCCAATGCCGCTGGCGATATCATTCGGGCGCAGGGGCTGGCCGATTTCCTTGAGGAAATCGAGGATATCGAACGCCCGGTCGAGGCCTTTGGCGCGGCGTTTGATGGTGTCTTCGGTCATGGCAGTTTCGGGTCCCGTCAAAGTCGTGTTACTTGGCTAAATGCATCATTTGGGCTAGCTGGATTCAATGTGGGAGCTGTCGAGCCCTGGCGAGGCTGCGATGCAGGCGCTGCGGTCTGACAGGCCACCGAGGTGATCCCATCGCAGCCTCGCCGGGGCTCGACAGCTCCTACGCTGGACTGGCCCCTGGCATTTAGCCTTTTTTCTTGTAGGCCACGCAATCAATCTCAACCTTGCAATCGACCATCATATTCGCCTGTACGCACGCCCGTGCCGGGGCGTGTTCGGGGTTGAAGTATTCGCCGAACACCTTGTTGAAACTCCAGAAGTCCCGTGGGTCTTCCAGCCATACACCTACGCGCACCACGTCTTCCAGCGCGTAGCCGGCTTCTTCAAGGATGGCCACGACGTTTTTCATGGTCTGGTGGGTTTGCTCAACGATCCCGCCGGTGATGATTTCACCGTCCACCGCCGGCACCTGGCCCGACACGTACAACCAGCCATCCGCTTCCACCGCGCGAGCGAAAGGACGAGGCTGGCCACCGCCTGCGGTGGCGCCGGTGCCGTAACGAGTAATGCTCATAAAAATTCTCCTGAAGGTGATGAATTAAAAACGAATGTTCTTGAGAAATTCCGCCAGTCGCGGTGACTGCGGGCGCTCGAAGATATCTTTCGGCGGCCCCTGCTCTTCAATGCGGCCCTGGTTCATGAAGACGATCTTGTCCGAGACTTCATAGGCAAAACGCATTTCGTGGGTGACCAGCAACATGGTCATGCCCTCTTCCGCCAACCCTTTGATCACACTGAGCACTTCGCCTACCAGCTCCGGGTCGAGCGCCGAGGTGACTTCGTCGAACAGCATCAGGCTCGGGTTCATCGCAATCGCCCGGGCGATCGCCACGCGCTGTTGCTGGCCGCCCGATAGCTGGCCGGGGAAGTGGTTGCGCCGTTCCAGCAGGCCGACACGGTCCAGCCATTTTTCGGCCAGTGCAACCGCCTCGTCCTTGCCCATTTTCTTGACCTTGAGCAGGCCCAGGGTGACGTTCTGCAAGGCGGTCAGGTGCGGGAACAGGTTGAATTGCTGAAACGCCATGCCGGTCATCGCACGGTGCCGGGAAATCACGCGTTCCGGGTGGCGTACGCGCTTGCCGCCGACGTCGCTGTAGCCGATGGACTCGCCGTCGAGGGTGATCTGCCCACCCTGGAACTCTTCCAGCAGGTTGACGCAGCGCAGCAGCGTGGTCTTGCCCGAGCCGCTGGAGCCGATCAATGTCACGACGTTGCCGCGCTGCATGCTCAGGTCGACACCCTTGAGCACTTCTACCGGGCCGTACTGTTTACGCAGGCCGCGAATGTTCAGCAGTGGTTGGCTGTTGTTTATGGATTGATTCATGGCAAAGCCACCCGCTTTTCAATGTAACGCCCCAACAATTCGATGGCGTAGTTGATGACAAAAAACATAAAGCCTGCGAACAGGTAGAACTCCAGGGTCATGAAGGTCCGGGCAATGACCTGTTGGGTGCTGAGGAGCAGCTCGGCCACGCCGATCACCGACAGCAAGGTAGAAGCCTTGACGATTTCGGTGGACGAGTTGACCCAGGTCGGCAAGATTTGCCGCAAGGCCTGAGGCAGCAGCACGTAACCCAGGGATTGGTAAAACGTCAGGCCAATGGCCTTGCCCGCTTCCAGTTGCCCTTTGGGAATGGCTTGCAGCGCGCCGCGCACAATCTCGGACACGTGGGAGCCACAGAACAGCGTCAAGCCCACGGCGCCGGCCTGGAACGCGCTGATCTGCCAGCCAAGCGCCGGCAGCATGTAGAAGCACGCCAACACCAGCACAAACACCGGCGTACCGCGGATCAGGTCGACGTACAGCCGAAACGGCGCACGCATCCAGAATTTGCCGTAGGTCAGCACCAACCCGGCGACAATGCCGATCAAGGTGCCGAAGATAATGGCCAGGGCCGAGCAGTAAACGCTGGTCTGGAACCCCGCCCAGAGGGTTTCCCGGGCGATCCACAACTCATGCAGCCAGCTGGGGGATTCGTACATGGGCGCTCCTTAGCGGCGAATCGCCAAACGCTGTTCCAGGTAACGGAGCAGCATGGCAATGAGGTAACAGGCAGCCACGTAGAGCGCGGTCGTGACCATCCAGGTTTCAATCACCCGGTAGCTTTCGACGTTGATCTTGCGGGCGTAATAGGTCAGCTCCGGCACCGCGATCGCGGCGGCCAGGGAGGTGTCCTTGAACAGCGAGATGAAGTTGTTCGACAGAGCCGGCAGCACGTTGCGCAGCATCACCGGCACGGTGATGTACGCGCGGATGCGCCATTCGCCCAGGCCGATGGCCAGGCCCGCCTCACGCAACCCCTTGGGAATGTTCAGCAAACCTGCGCGGAATACTTCGGTCAGGTAGGCACCGGCGTACAGCGACAGGGTGATGATGAACGAGGGGATCTTGTCCAACCGGATACCCAGGCTTGGCAAGGCGAAGTAGATCAACAGGATCAGTACAAGAATCGGGGTGTTGCGGATCACCGTCACATACACCGAGGCCAGGATGCGCAGCGTACGGTGTTTGGACAGCATGGCAAACGCCATCAACAGGCCAATCACGCACCCGATGGCGATGGACAGCAGTGCCAGTTCAAGGCCCAGGCCGAGCCCCGCCAGCAAGCTGGGGAAGTCGCGCCAAACAGCGGCAAAGTTCAACTGATAGTTCATGGTCAGCAGTACCTGATTGGGGCGCCGTCAGCGACGCCCCAGCGTTTACGAATTACTTGAACTCAACCGGGAAACCAATCGCAGGCTCTGGCAGATCCACACCGAACCATTGCTTGAACGAGGCCTTGTACATCGGGAATTCCACGCCGGTCATGGCTTCGTGCAGCGCGGTGTTGACGAAGTTCAGCCAGTCCTGGTCGCCACGCTTGACGGCGCACGCGTAGGTTTGCGGGCTCCAGGCGTAGCTCGGGCTGCGGTAGCGGCCCGGGTTTTGCACCATCAGGTACTTGACCGAGGACTGGTCGGTGGCGGCGGTGTCGGCACGGCCGGAGTTCACGGCCTGGTACATCAGGTCGACGCTGTCGTACTGGTCGACCTTGGCTTTAGGCAAAGCCTGGTGCACCAGTTCTTCGGCATAGACGTTTTGCAGCACGGCCACGGTGACGCTGTCGCCGGCGGCTTGCAGGTCTTCGATCTCTTTGTATTTGCTGTTGGCCGGCAGCAGCAGGCCCACGCCTTCGCGGTAGTACGGCAGGGTAAAGGCCACTTGCTGCGCACGGCTGGCGGTGACGGTGATGAACTGGCAGCTCATGTCGACCTTGTCGGTCAACAGGTTGGGAATGCGGGCGTCGGAGGACTGCACCACGTACTCGACTTTGCTTGGGTCGTTGAACAAGCCCTTGGCCACGATGTGGCCGATGTCGATATCAAAACCCTGCAACTTGCCATCCGCTCCCTGGAAGTGCCACGGCGCATTGGTACTGCCTGTACCCACGATCAGGTGCCCACGCTTGAGCACTGTATCGAGCTTGCTGTCCGCTGCATGCACTACGCTTGCGAGGGAAGCCGATGCGGCGAAGAGAAAAACACACGCTTTAAACACGGAAGGTCGGTGATGCATGACAGGCACTCCAGGAATTGTGTATTCCGCTATACCGGAACTTGGTATGTAACAACGGAATAGACAGCAGAAAGTGTGCCATACGCGGTAACAGAAAAATATTGCAGGATTAATTTCTTTTTAAATCAATGAGATAAAAGTTTATCGCAGATAAGGCATTGGGCCACTCGGTGCGAGCAGATTGCTACCGTTGGCCACATACCGGGTGACAGGCCACATTTGGGTGCGGGCGCGGTTCGTTACCGTGCACAAAAGCGGTGCAGTGACAGAATGGAAAAATCTCGTGCCTGGGCTAGCCTTGGCTGATGATCGGCCCCCAAGGAATGCATGCAGATGAAGATCAGCCTTGTACTTTTGTTGTTGTCGCTGGCGTTTGCCAGCAATGCCTTTGCCAAGGATGACCGGCGCGAATGCAAGGCCGAGCTGGCCAAGCTCAAGGCGGCGTTTGCAACTGACTACATGAGCCAGAACCACCATGGTTATCGCCGCGCCAAGGACGCCAAGGAGAATGGGGACTACAAGCAGTGCGTGGGGCTGGCGAAGAAGGCTCGGGAGCGGGCGGAGCGTTGAGGGCTACCTGTTAATTCTGACAGTAGACCGTGTTGATCAACTGGCTTAGCGTGGGCCATGCCCTTTTTCCAGAGGAGATCATCATGGGAATTGCAACGGAGGTGATTACCAATGCCAAGGAATATCAGCGGGTGCTTAAGTCGCACAAGACGGTGTTTATGCTGTTTGTTTCGCAGCATTGCCCGGCCTGCGGGGAGGCCGGGCCACTGTTTGAACGCATTGCCAGGAAATACGCTCGCATCGTGAAAAGCCTGGTGCTCGATACCGCCCAAACCCCAAGGCACCCCGAGGTAACTGGCACTCCCACCCTGCTGGTTTTTCAGAATGGCAAGATGATCAATAAGCTGAAGGGGTTCGACGAAAAAACGCTGAGGGAGACGTTCGCCAAGACCAGAATCATTCCAGCAACACCTGCGTGACCCGCCGCTCCTCCACTGCCACCACGGTCAGGCGCCAGCCTTCATGTTCCAGGCTGTCACCGACCACCGGCAGTCGATCCAGCAGGCTCATCACCATACCCGCCAGGGTTTGGTAATCCTGCGTCGCCTCCGCCTGGAAGCCGGTGCGTTGGCGGATCAGGTTAAGGTTCAAGGCACCATTGATCCGGAAACCACCCTCCTCCTCAACGATATCCGGCCCCTCGACCTCACTCGCATCCGGCAACTCACCGGCGATGGACTCGAGGATGTCGGTCATGCTCAACACCCCGATAAAGTCGCCAAATTCGTTGATGACGAAGGCAATGTGAGTCGACTCCTGACGCATCTGCTCCAGGGCATTGAGGATCGAAAAACTTTCCAGCAGGTTGATTGCACGACGCGCCAAGTGCTCCAGATTCGGCTCATTACCGGCCAGGTATTCTTTGAGCAACTCCTTCTTGTGCACGAAACCCAATGGCTCGTCGACGGCACCGTTGCGGACCAAGGGCAGCCGCGAGTAAGACGAATGCATTAGTTTCAGGCGGATAGTGTCGGGATCGTCCGACAGATCGATAGAGTCCACTTTAGCCCGGGGCGTCATAAGCGTGCGGATCGGCCGCTCGGCCAATTGCAACACACCGCTGATCATCACCCGCTCACGCCGGTCGAACAGCGGCCCGCCGCTGGCATCGGGGTTGTCCAGCAGGTCGGCGACCTCTTCGCCTACTTCCTCCACTGCCAAATTACGCCCGCCGAGCAAACGCATCACCGCATGGGCCGTACGCTCACGCCTCGGCAGCGTGCCCTGGGCCGACTTCTTGCGGCGCGACCGGGCGATCTGGTTGAACAGCTCGATCAGGATCGAGAAGCCGATGGCCGCGTACAGATAGCCTTTGGGGATGTGGAAGCCCAGGCCTTCGGCCGTCAGGGCAAAACCGATCATCATCAAAAAGCCCAGGCACAGCATGATCACCGTCGGGTGGGCGTTGACGAAACGGGTCAGCGGCTTGCTGGCAATGATCATCAGGCCGATGGAAATGATCACCGCGATCATCATCACCGCCAGCTCATCCACCATGCCCACGGCGGTAATCACCGCATCGAGGGAGAACACCGCATCCAATACCACAATCTGCGCAACGATCGGCCAGAACATCGCATAAGCCACATTGCCTGTGCGCTGCGCCACATGCCCCTCAAGGCGCTCATGCAATTCCATGGTGGCCTTGAACAACAGGAACACACCACCAAACAGCATGATCAAGTCACGGCCCGAAAAACTCTTGTCGAACACCTCGAACAGCGGTTGGGTAAGGGTCACCAACCACGAAATACTCGCCAGCAAGCCCAGGCGCATCAGCAGGGCCAGGGACAAACCGATCAGGCGCGCACGGTCACGCTGTTCCGGCGGCAGCTTGTCCGCCAGGATCGCAATAAACACCAGGTTGTCGATGCCCAGCACCAGCTCCAGCACAATCAAAGTCAACAGGCCGAGCCAGGCCGTTGGATCCGCTAACCATTCCATTTTTCAGTATCTCTTCAAGTTTTTCAGAATGCCGGGCACGGCAACGCACGGTCGAGGGACCGGGTAAGGGTAGGCAATCGAAAAACGGGATGCTTGGCCTGGAGGCAGGCGATCAGCGGGAACGGCGGCAGCGAATGTCTTGGGGAAAGACGACTGGGAGGCTCCGAGAGGGTGTTCATGTAGGTCCTGTTGTGGAAAAAGGACTTAAATCGTACAGATGAAACAGCAATTTCCTACAATGCAAAACTATTACAAGATCTGTTGCAAGTGGCCCGTTCAGAACGGCCCTTTCGTCATCACCCGCTCATCAATAAAGCTACGCAGCATCGCAATCCGCTGGACATAGGCTTTGCTCAGGCAACTGACTTGAGTCCCACACGTATGCCGCTTCTTAAGCCAGGCAGCCTGATCATCCATCAACGACCCGCGGCCACCCATGGCCATAAAGTGCCGATTAAGGTCATAGAGCAGCGCCATGGTCACGTCTTGATCATTCAGGGAGCGCGTGGCACAGATAGTTTTCTCGTCAGCCGCCTTCGCCTGGCCACAATCAAAACTGGCCGCCAGGCTTGCGGGGCTGAACCACAACCCGGAAAACCCGGCGAGCACTGCGAACACCGCCGGCCCAATCAAACGAACCACCATCAAAACACCTCATGTAGGAGCAAGCTTGCTCGCGATGGACGTTAACGATGACACAAGCACCCTGACACCCAACGGCGCCCTCAAATTCTTCGCGAGCAAGCCCGCTCCTACAGAGGGCTACGCGCCACACCCTGCCCAAACCGATAAATCGCCAAGCAATACCCAATCAGCGCCACCGCCGCCAGCAACCCGCCCGCCGCGCCAATCCAGGCAAACCCAAAATGGCTGCCCACCCAGCTCCCCATCAACGCCCCACCGCCAATCCCAATGTTATAGATCCCGGAAAACATCGCCATCGCCACATCCGTGGCGTCCGGCGCCAGCACCAACACCTTCGATTGCAGCGCCAGGCCAAAGCCCATGATGGCCATGCCCCAGAACACACTCAGGGTCACCAGGTACGACACCTCGCCACTCAACGGCAGCAACAACGCCAGGCACAACGCCAGAATGGTCACGGCGGTGATCAGGAAACGATGCGGGTTAAAGCGATGCACCAGGCTGAACAACAACGAACCGATGATCCCCGCACCGCCGAACACCAGCAGAATCAGGGTCACCGTATTGCCACTCATACCAGCAACACCTTCAACAAACGGCTCAACATAACTGTAGGCAGTGAACTGCGCCGTCACCACCATCGCCGTCAGCACATACAACGCCACCAGCGCCGGTCGCTTGAACAGCAGTGGCAAGCTGCGCAACGAACCGGAGTTCTGGCTTGGCAGCCGCGGCAAGGTGCGCGCCAGCCAGAACACCAGCCCGGCCGCGAACGCGCCAATCACCAAAAACGTGGTACGCCAGCCCATGGCTTCGCCCAGCAGGCGGCCCAGAGGGATACCCAACACCATCGCCAGCGAGGTGCCGGTAGCCAGCAACCCAAGGGCTTGCACCTGCTTGCCCTCCGGCGCCAGACGCACCGCGAGCGAGGCCGTAATCGACCAGAACAACGCATGGGACAGCGCAATACCCACCCGACTGAGCATCAAAATGCCAAAGCTGGTGGCCACGCTGGACAGGATATGGCTGGCGATAAACATGCCGAACAGCACGATCAACAGCTTGCGCCGCTCGACGTTGCGGGTCAGCAGCATCACCGGCAGCGAGGTCAGGGACACGATCCACGCATAGATGGTCAGCATCAGGCCGACGCTGGCGATGGGCATGTCGAAGCTCGCGCCGATGGCACTCAGCAGGCCGACCGGCACAAATTCAGTGGTATTGAACACAAAAGCGGCCAACGCGAGGGCGAAGACCGGTTGCCAGTTGGCTTGAGGTGTTGCGGCGCAAATGCTCATTTACAGGTCGTCGTACTCATGTGCGCGCGGATCTTGCCGGCCCGATGCCGCCCCTTGAGCCGCGCGCAAAAAATAGTAACACGACGGTTCAGGGATCGACTTGCCCCATCAACTCCGGAATCGATTCCGGACGCTTGGCATACCGCTGGGCCAACGCTGCGCAGACCATCAACTGGATCTGGTGAAACAGCATCAGCGGCAAAATCAGCACCCCCATGCTTGCCCCGGCAAACAACACCTGTGCCATCGGCACACCGGTGGCCAGGCTTTTCTTCGAGCCGCAGAACAGGATGGTGATGCGGTCTTCCTGGCTGAACCCGAACGCCTTGCCCAGCACCGTGGACGCCACCAGCACCAGCGCCAGCAACACGCAGCATGCCACCACCAGGCCACCCAGTTCCCACAACGGGATCTGGTGCCAGATACCTTCATTGACGGCTTCGCTGAACGCGCCGTACACCACCAGCAAAATCGAGCCTTGGTCGACGAACTTCAGCCAGGCCTTGTTACGCCCTACCCACTCACCGATCCAGCGGCGGGCGATTTGCCCGGCGACGAACGGCAGCAACAGTTGCACGCTGATTTTCAGGATCGCATCAACCGTGGAGCCGCCATCGCCATGCACGTTAAGCAGCAAGGTCACCAGCAACGGCGTAAGGAAGATCCCGAACAGGCTCGACGCCGCCGCGCTGCAAATCGCCGCCGGGATGTTGCCGCGAGCCAGCGAGGTAAAGGCAATCGCCGACTGCACGGTGGCGGGCAACGCACAGAGGTAGAGCATGCCCATGTACAGGTCTTTGCCGATCAGCGGCGACAGCACCGGCTTGAGCGCCAGGCCCAGCAACGGGAACAGCACGAAGGTCAGGCTGAACACCAGCAGGTGCAGGCGCCAGTGGCCGGCACCTGCGACGATGGCCTGGCGCGACAGCTTGGCCCCGTGCAGGAAAAACAGCAGCGCGATGGCCAGGTTAGTCACCCAGCCAAAGGCCACGGCGGTCTGGCCGCTGGCAGGCAGCAGGGACGCGAGGAGCACCGTGGCCACCAGGGTCAGGGTGAAGTTGTCAGGTAAAAAGCGTGGGCGGGTCATAAGCCAATCTTCCAGGGGTTGCCAAGAGCATCGTCGCGACTCTAACGTAACGGCTTGTTACCGACTAACGCCAATGAGCCAGTAAATGCCGCCTAAAGGACATGACAAAACCGTGCGCCGCAGCGTGCCCGGGCTTTCCAGCCTGCCGAGGCCGGTGTATGGCCGTACCGAATCCCTGCCCAACCGCGCGCTGACGCGGCGCCACAGTCACCCGTGGGTGCAGTTGTCATACGCGATTTCCGGGGTGTTGGAGATCCAGACCAGTGTAGGACGCTTCGTGGCGCCGCCCCAACGGGCCGTGTGGATACCGGCAGGCATGCCGCATCGGGTATTCAGTTCGCCGCATACCGAGATGCGCAGTTTGTACCTTGATTGCAGCGTCACCGGCTGGGCGGCCGACCGCTGCCAGGTGCTGGCGGTAAGCAGCCTGTTACGGGAGTTGATTCGCAGCTTCAGCGAGTTGCCGGTGGAATATGCCGAGGACGGCCCGGACGGAAGGCTGGCCCAGGTGGTGCTGGACCAACT
The DNA here is from genome assembly GCF_055409485.1 of Pseudomonas sp. A125. Classification (NCBI taxonomy): domain Bacteria; kingdom Pseudomonadati; phylum Pseudomonadota; class Gammaproteobacteria; order Pseudomonadales; family Pseudomonadaceae; genus Pseudomonas; species Pseudomonas sp. A125. The sequence goes on along the minus strand of NZ_JBUZVP010000013.1, from coordinate 38,585 downwards.
GGCCGCTGCGCCCCAGGTCGACCTGATGTTGCCGCTGCCGTCTGACAGCCGCCTGCGCCAGATTTACCGCAGCCTGAACTTGCATCCGGAGCAGCAAACCACACTTGGGCAATGGAGCCAGAAACTGGCGGTGAGCGAGAAAACCCTCAGCCGGCTATTCCTGAGCGACACCGGCCTGACCTTCCGCGCCTGGCGCCAGCGCCTGCGATTGCTCAGTGCCCTGCCCGCGCTGGAGCAAGGCGAACGGGTGACCGATGTGGCATTGGCCTGCGGCTACGAATCCACCTCGGCCTTCATCAACGCCTTCCGCCAGCAGTTCGACGCCACACCGGGTGAGTTCTTCCGCTGATCCTCTGTGGGAGCATTTTTGGGTGCATTTCAATTCGAGACGGTGTCAGCTCCCGCCATGTGGGGTAATGGCAGCGAGCGTAGCGGTGATTTCTAAGGCCGGAGAAGAATATCGGGATCTCTTGATATTCGAAAAAAGCTGATCAAAGGCGCGCCTGCCCAGACGTAGTTGGATGCACCACGCCTTCCAGTAACCGCACTGCTATATTGCCCGCCCTGCCCTTTTCCACCGTGCCCGGAGCTCTGTGCATGCTGCGCACCAACCTCAACGAAATGCTGATCTTCATGGCCGTGGTCGATGGCGCCAGCTTTGTCGCTGGAGGCCAGGCCATGGGCCTGACCCGCTCGGCCGCCGGCAAGGCCGTGGCGCGCCTGGAAGACAGCCTTGGTGTGCGCCTGCTGAACCGCACCACCCGCACCCTGAGCCTCACCGACGAAGGCCGGGCGCTGTATGACCAGGGGCTGGAGATCCTCGCTGCGGTGGACAACGCCCAAAGCAGTATCGGCCAGCCCACCGGCGTACCGCGCGGCTTGCTGCGGCTCACGGTGCCGGACGCGTTCGGGCGCAAGGTGTTGCTGCCGTTATTAAAAAAGTACCTGCACGCCTGGCCCGACGTGCAGGTGGAAGTCAGCTTTACCGACCGCACCGCCGATATCGTCGAGGACGGCTTCGACCTGGCCATCCGCATCGGCAGCGCCAACACCGACCGCCAGCTGGTTTCCCGGGTGGTGGCCCGCTATCAAGCACTGCTGTGCGCCGCGCCGGGCTATCTCGCCGAGCATGGCACGCCACGGGACATGGACGCCCTCGCCCACCACGACTGCCTGTATTTCAGCAGCCGCACGCGCAAGCAAAGCTGGCGCTTTCGCGAGGCGGACGGCACCTGGGTCAAGGCTTACGGGCGCAGCCGCCTGCGCCTGGACAGCGGCGAAGCGCTGCGTGACGCCGCCGTGTCCGGGCTGGGCATCGCCTTGCTGCCGGATTTCGTGGTGGCCGAGGACCTGGCCGCCGGGCGCCTGCTGCCCGTGCTGCCCGGCCTGGACGCCGGGGATGTGGAGATTCTAGCGATGTACCCGAGCAAGCGTTTTCTGGAACCTCGGGTACGGCGCTTTATCGACCTGATGGTGGATGAACTGGCGGGCTGATCAGTCGGCGTGGGCGATCACCTTGATCTCGACGATCTGCGCATCGGACGCCAGGTAATTCACCCCGATCAGGGTTGCGGCCGGGCGATGCGCGCCAATGTAGTCCTTCCACACAGCCACCACCGCGTCAAAATCGCGCTTGGCGTGTACCAGGAAAAAATCCACCGCAGCGATGTTTGAACGGCCGACGCCAAAACCTGCCAGCACATGGTCGAGGTTCTGTAGGGTCTGGCGCGTCTGGGCGGCCGCATCACCGTCAACGAACTCGCCTTCCAGGGTGTGAGAGAACTGCCCGGCAATGTAGATCGTGCCATTGATGCGATAGCCCTGGCTGACACTGTTGCCCTCTTCCCATGAAACGCCGTGGTTGTAGATCGTGGGTTTGCTGCTCATGTCGGTGTCCTTTTAGGGGTAATGATTGAGGAAACCTTAACAAGGGCATTGGCGAATGGACGTCCCCACTGAAGCGACCAAAAATTACCCGCCCACGGCCTTCGGCTGGTATCGTGCCGCCCTTGAAAAAACCGCTGCGAGGAAATCGACCTTGAACACTGACGAAAAAATGACCGGGGACCTGTTCGAGGTAGACAAGCGCCTGTCACTCAAGCCCGTGGTGGACTTCAACAACTACCTGCGCAGCGCCTTCGGTGATGGCCCCTGCACCTGCATTCGCTGCGTCGCCAGCGCAGGCAACGAGGCCGGCTACGAGTTCCAGCACACCTTCGATTTCGACGGCAAGAAAGTCCATCGCCGCTTCGCCTCCACCGCAGGCGGCGACGTGCTGTTGATGCTGAAAAAAGCCTGGCTGTCCTACACCAAGGCCGAGCTGCCATTGAGCGGCACGCTGGCGCTGGACACGGTGAAAGAGTTTGTCGAGCCGCAGTTGCACAAACGCGTGGCGCCGCTGTTTGTAGCCAGTGGGTTGGTCAAGGATGTGGAAGGTGAGTTGCGGATGCAGCCGCAGGCCGCCTGATCCGTCCTACGTTGATCAATAACCCACGCCACGCACCCCACCCGAAGCGCGGATGGACTCGCCGGTGACCCAATGGGCATCGCCGGACGCCAGGAACACTGCAAGCGGCGCGATATCTTCCGGCTCGCCAAAACGCCCCAGTGGGGTGCCTGCAATACGCTGCTGGCCAAATTCACCCGCGAAGTTACCGTCGGTGGCAGGCGTGTTTGTATGCCCAGGCAGTATGCAATTGACCCGAATCCCCTTCGACCCCAACTCACGCGCCAAGGCGAAGGTCAACGTATCCACCGCGCCCTTGGTCGCCGAATAGACACTGGAAGCCAGATAGGGATCGGTGCTGAGGATCGAGCTGATGTTAATGATGCTGCCTCCTGGGCCAAGCAGCTTGACGGCTTCGCGAACAGCCAACAGGTAACCCAGCACATTGAGGTTGAACTGGCGATGGAACGCCTCTTCGATCATCTGGAACACCGCGACACCGGCGTTATTGACCAGAATGTCCAGGCGCCCGTATTCGCTTCTGACCGTGTCGAACAGCTGTGGCACGTCGACTGCCTGGCTCATGTCGGCGCGCTCGATCATCGGCGCCAATACGGCGACTTCGCTGGGCCGCGATGCCGCCAGGTTCAAGGCGCCTGCCGGGTGATGCGTAGCCAGTGACTGGCTTACAGGTCGATAATCGTGGTGCCCCGAATGGTTTCGGCAAACCCCGCACCCCACACTTGCCCAGGCGTTGCAAACCCCGGTCGGCGCTCACCATCGAGCACCCGACGCGCTGCTTCCACCGCCACCAAAGGGGTGTAGGTGTAACCGTTGACGGTTTCGATCACTGAGCGAACCACGCGGCCATCGGCTCCTGTGGCCTCTGCCACCGCCCGGGCAGGATGGGCCTCGCGCTGTTGGAGACTGGGGCCATCGGGCAGTTGTGACAGGTCACCCTCGGGAAACGCATCGCCGCCGATGTGCACGAACATGGCGATATTCGGGATGCCCGTGGAGTGCCACGCCGTGACCAGGTCACCAAAGGACAGCGGTGCGCACAATACCGGACCATCGCCAAAATCCAGGGGCTGTGGCTGGGCATCCGGGGTAGCGATGAGCTGCCCGTCCACCCGCGCCAGCAGTCCCGCACCGATGATTTCGCCGACGCTCATGGCCGAGCCCCGGGACATGGAACCGGCGACCTGCAACCCTACTTTCAGCGACTGCGGGTGCTGCACGCGACGCGCCACGTGCATCGCCAGGCAATCTGTCGGCACCACGTCCCAGCCTACCCCGGGCAACAACATGACGTCCGCCTCGGCTGCCTGCGCACCCAGTTGCTCTGCCAAGCGGTAAACGTTGATTTCGGCAGTGATGTCCAGGTAGTCGACGCCTGCCGCGATACACGCCTGCATCAGCGCGCCTGCTGTCTGCGCGAACGGTCCGGCGAAGTTCAACAGCACGTCGATACCCTCCAGGGCATCCCTGGCAAGGGTATCCGGGGAGAACACGCGATACGGCACATCCAGTTGCGCAGCCAGCGGTGCCAGGCGTCGGCTATTGCGCCCGGCGATCACCAGGTCCAGCCCTTGTGCCTTGGCGTTTTCGGCCGCCATGCGTCCGGTGTAGCCCGTGGCGCCGTAGATCATTAAGGTCTTCATTGAGCGTGCTGCCAATTCTTGTAGACGAATTCCAGGCTGTAGCCGTCCGGGTCCAGCACATTGGCGGCGTAGTAGTTCGGGTCGTAGTGCAAACGCGCGCCCGGCGCGCCGTTGTCGACGGCGCCGGCACTCATCGCCGCCTGGTAGGCCGCATCGACCTCGGCGCGGCCGCTGGCAACGAAACCCACGTGCACCGTCCGGCCCTCAACCACGCCCTCGCGCAGCCAGAAGAATATCCGCCCGTTGGCGCCGAAACCCTTGAGGTCCGGATGGCCCGGTGGGCCGTCCTTGCCGTCGTAGTCATGGCGCGTGGTGATGCCCAGCGGTGTCAGTGCGGCGCGGTAGAAATCAATCGAGCGTTGTATGTCGCTGACCGACAAAAACAGATGATCCAGCATTATTCAGCCTCGCTTTTCAGATGATGTAACCGCCCGCGACCTCGATCGTCTGGGCATTGATCCAGCGACCGTCTTCCGAGAGCAACATGGCGATCACACGCGCCACATCCTCAGGTTCGCCCACGCGTCCCAGGGCCGTTTGTGAAGCCAGCAGCGCTTCGAACTCATCATTGAGCCCGCCGCCCAGCTCGGTGCGAATGGCACCCGGGGAGACGGCGTTCGCACGGATCTGCCGCTCGCCGAACTCCTTGGCCATGTAGCGGGTGAGCACATCCAATGCGCCCTTGAAGGCCGCGTAAGGCGCTACGCCAGCGGTGGCCACGCGGGTGGTCGCGCTGGTCAGGTTGACGATGCAGGCATGGGCTTGCAGCAACGGCAGCAAGGCTTGCGTCAGGAAGAACGGGCCTTTGAGGTGCACATTCAACAGCCCGTCGAACTGCGCCTCGGTGACCGAGGCCAGGGGATTAAAGAGGCCGAAACCTGCGTTATTCACCAGGCCGCTCAAGCCGCCCACGCCCCAGGTTGCCGATAAGGTCCGTTTTACCGTCTCGCCAAACCCCTCAAACGAACGGACGTCAGCCACATCCAGTGGCAGCGCAACCGCCTGGCCGCCCGCCGACTCGATCCGCTGCACCACCGCCTGGGCGGCTTGCGGATGACTGTTGTAGGTCAGGATCACACCCATGCCTTTACGGGCACACAACTCTGCAGTGCTGGCACCAATGCCACGGCTGCCGCCGGTGATGAGGATAACGCCCATGTGTGGCTCCACTGCTTGCTCAAATGAGTCACCACAGTAGGCGTTCGCGCTCGCGCCGACGCAGCCGTTCGTACTCGAAACCTGCCTGTTTGTGCTTTTCGCTTGCACAAGACACACCCGGACGTTCAGCATGCCCGGCATGAACACACAGCTGATCGAACTGCGCGCCCTGGCCGCCAAGGCCGAAAACCGCCGCACCGAAACGGGCATCCCGCGCGTGGCCATGGTTCAGGGCGCGATTCCCGAGCACCTGCTGGCCGCCGTGTATGACCCGATGATCAACCTGATCCTGCAGGGCAGCAAATCCATGACCGTGGGTGATCGCACGCTGCGGTATGACCCGGCGACGTATTTTGTGATGTCCATCGAGTTGCCTGCCGTGGGCACCGTGCACCCGGCGGCCACCGGCGAACCCTATTTGGCAGTCAGCCTGACACTGGACCCGACGGTACTCACGACGCTGCTGAGTGACTTGCCCAAACCTGCCGGGCGTTACGACCACGAGGCAGGATTTTCAGTGGCCGCCGTCACCCCGGAACTGATGGACGCCTGGCTGCGCCTGCTGCGGTTGATGGGCAACCCTGAAGCGATAGCCGCCCTCGCACCGGCTTACGAGCGCGAGATTCTCTACCGTGTGCTGCAAGGGCCCCACGGCTGGATGCTGCGGGAAATAGCCGCACCCGACACCGCCATGGCCCGGGTGAGCCAGGCCATCCAGTGGATCCGCCGGGACTTCGCCAAGCCGATCCGAGTAGAGGCCCTGGCGCAGAAAGCCGCGATGAGCGTGTCGGCCTTCCACCGGCACTTCAAGGCCGTCACCAACCTGAGCCCGTTGCAGTATCAAAAACGCGTGCGCTTGCTGCAGGCCCGCACACTGATGGTTGCCAGCGCCAAAAATGTCACCAGCGCCGCCTTCGAAGTCGGCTATGAAAGCGCGACCCAGTTCAGCCGCGATTACGCCCGGGTGTTCGGCCTGCCGCCGGCGCGGGATGCAGCGAGGATCCTGGGGGAAAACCGGGGCGCCAAGGCGAAGTGAGTACAACGTGCTAGCCTGCCACCGCACGCCCGCACGACAAGGAGTTGCCGATGGCCGAGCCAAGCAAGAAGATGAGCCTGATGGGCCTGACCACCCTGGTGGCGATCAATATGATGGGCTCGGGCATCATCATGTTGCCCGCCAGCTTGGCGCAGTTGGGCGCCATCTCGCTGCTGTCGTGGGTGATCACCGCCGTAGGCTCGATGGCGATCGCGTACTGCTTTGCCCAATGCGGCCTCTTCTGTACACGCACCGGCGGCATGTCGGCTTATACCGAAGAAGCCCATGGCAAGTCGGGGTTTTTCCTGTGCTCATTCCTGTATTTCCTGTCGCTGATCATCGCCAACGTGGCGATTGCGATTTCGGCGGTGGGCTATCTGTCGTCCTTCATCCCGTGGTTGGGCAGCGGGCCGATTCCGTTGTTTATCGGCACCCTGGGGCTGATCTGGCTGACCACCGTGGCCAACTTCGGCGGCCCGCGCCTGACCGGCCGGATCGGTGTAATCACGGTGTGGGGCGTGATCATTCCCGTGGCGGGGCTGAGTGTGCTCGGCTGGTTCTACTTCAAGGCCGAGGTGTTCAGCGATGCCTGGAACCCCAACCAACTGCAATTGTGGGACGCGATTGGCGCGAGTATCCCGCTGACCCTCTGGGCCTTTCTTGGCATGGAGTCCGCCGCCCAGGGCTATGACGCCGTCGAAGACCCCAAGCGCACCGTGCCACTCGCCTGCCTGTTCGGCACTCTCGGCGCGGCGCTGGTGTATGTGCTCTCGACCACGGTGATCCAGGGCATTGTGCCCAACGCTGAATTGGCCGAGTCTTCAGCGCCGTTTGCCCTGGTGTATGCGCAGATCTTCACGCCGCTGGTGGGCGACATCATCATGGCGCTGGCGGTGGTGGCGTGCATTGGCTCGCTGCTGGGCTGGCAATTCACCCTGGCGCAAACGGCCAAGATGTCGGCGGACCAGCGCCTGTTTCCACGGTTCTTCAGTCGTGTAACCGGCGCCCAGGCCCCCGTGCTGGGGCTGATCGCCTGCGCGACGTTGCAGAGCCTGATTGCCTTGTCGACCATCTCACCCACCGCGAGCGCCCAGTTCAGCAAGCTGGTGAACCTGGCGGTGGTGACCAACCTGATCCCTTACGTCACTGCGCTTACCGGGTTGCTGGTGATGATGCACAAGGCGCGGGTGACGGCTTCGATTTATGCGCGCAACACCACGGTGCTGCTGGTTGCCGTGGGGTACTCGCTGTACGCGATCTATGCCTGTGGTGAGGAAGCGGTGTTTGGTGCGACGTTGGTGTTGGCATTTGGATACCTGTTGTACGGGTTTCTGGCCCGGCGGTTTATCACCGCCGCAGAGGGTGCCTGATAGCGCTGCCTGCCGGGCGGTATGGGCCAGGGGCATCACACGGCGCACCTGCGCCGAATCGGCAAGCGGCTCTTGTCCCCCCTTGTGTACCCACGCGCAAAAAAAGCCATTGTGTTATCGCGATTGCCGATGTTATGTTTCTAACAGAAATTAAAAACACGACATTCGAGTAACATCAATGACCGGTAGCCGCGAAAACGTCATGGACAAAAACAGCTTCCAGCGCACGCTGGAACAGCAGTTCGCGACGCTGACGCCCACCGGCAAACGCATCGCCACCTACCTGCTGGGCAACCTCCAACAGTTGCCGTTTGAAACCGCCGACAGCATTGCCCACCAGGCCGGCACCACCGGGATTTCGGTGGGGCGGTTTTTGCGAACCCTGGGTTATCGCAACCTCGATGACGTCAAGCAAGGCCTGCGCGGCGACCCGCAAGCGTCCTGGCTGATCACCGACCGTCTTGGCGCATTTCGCCAGGAAAACGATCAGGAAGACGCGCTCGACCGCTCCCTCACCCGCGAGATCGAAGCGATCCAGCACGTCTACGGCCTGGCCCGCAGCCAGGGTTTCGCCGACATCGTGCAACACATCGTGGACGCCGACGCCGTGTTCATCCTCGGCATCCAGTCCACCCGTGGCATCCTCAACGCATTCCACAGTCACCTGGAATACATTCGGCCCAAGGTCTACTACGTCGACGGCCTGTCGGGGATCTACGCCGAGACCCTGAACTCCGGCTTTGAAAAACCCTACGCCATCACTGCCGATTTTCGCGCTTATTCCAGCATCACCCCAACATTTTGCGAGACCGCCAATGCCCATGGTCTACCCTTGGCGCTGATCACTGACTTGCAATGCCCTTGGGCCCGGGACTACGACCTGGACCTGCTGCAACTGAAAACCGATGTCGGCCAATTCTGGGACTCCATGGCGCCTTTGACGTGCCTGTTCAACCTGATGGTGTCTGCCGTCGCCGAGCGCTACGGCGAGCGCCTGGATGCCCGCCTGGCGAAAAACCGCGCCCTGCAACAGGCCTTCGGCCAGTTCGAATCCTGACCCTAGAAAGGAAATGCTTGAGTGAATACCAGCCCATTGGTAGAAATCGCCCCACCGGACTACCCGGTACAGGTCGACCTGATCTACGCCAGTGCCGACAACCTGGCAGGCACCGTGATCTATCGCAACGCGCGCTGCCTGCTGCACACCGAAGCGGCGGCCTGCCTGCGCAAGGCCAGCCTTCTGGCACGCCAGGCCGGCATGACCCTGCTGATCTACGACGCTTATCGCCCTGCCTACGCCCAGCAACTGTTGTGGCAAGCCCTGCCCAACCCGGACTACGTGCGCGACCCGCGCCTGGGCTCGCACCACACCCGTGGCGTGGCCGTCGACCTGACACTGCTTGACGAGCACGGCACGCCATTGGACATGGGCACGGCGTTTGATGCCATGGAGCCCAAGTCCCACCAGTTCTACCCCGACTTGCCACCGCAGGTGCAGCGCAATCGCCTGCTGCTGCTGGGCATCATGCTCGGCGCCGGCTTCAAGGCGATTGCCACCGAGTGGTGGCATTACGAATTGCCGGATGCCGAACTTTTCCCATTAATTGAGGAGTCGCACTGACCCTGAGGACCGTACCATCACAATAATTAGCTGCACCCTTTAGCTCCAACTGCCCGGTTATAGATTTCATAAAAATAAACCAACCCGCTTTTTCCTCTAAATAATCAAGGAAACCGGCATGACCCCAAGCAACCGCAAGACCCTCGCACTCTCCCTGCTGTGCGCCGCCCTGAGCCTGGGCGCCTGGCAATCGGCAAGTGCCGCAGCGCCCAAAGACACCCTGATGATTGGCAAGGCCGCCGACCCGCAAACGCTCGACCCGGCCGTGACCATCGACAATAACGATTGGGCGGTGACCTACCCGGCGTACCAGAAACTGGTGGCCTATAAAGTCGAAAACGGCAAGGGCAGCACCGACGTCAAGGGCGACCTGGCCGACAGCTGGAGCACCTCGGCCGACGGCCTGGTGTGGGACTTCAAACTCAAGCCCGGCAACAAGTTCGATGACGGTGCCGAGGTCGACGCCAATGCGGTGAAGTTTTCCTTCGACCGCGTGATGCAACTCAAGCAAGGCCCGTCGGGCGCGTTCCCGGATGACATGAAAGTCACCGTGGTCGACCCGCTGACCGTGCGCTTCACCCTGACCAAACCCTATGCGCCGTTCCTCTACACCCTGGCCCACAACGGCGCCGGCATCATCAACCCGGATGTGGTGAAACAGGGCGACGTCAACGCCTACCTGTCTACCCACACCGCTGGCTCCGGCGCGTTTCGCCTGACCAACTGGCAGAAGGGCCAGAGCCTGACCCTGGAACCCAACACCTACTACGCAGGCCCCAAGCCGGCGCTGAACAAGGTGGTGATCAAGATCATCAGCGAAGCCTCGGTACGCCGCCTGCAACTGGAACGCGGTGACCTGGACATCGCCGAAGACATGCCCCAGGACCAGCTCACCAACCTGGCCAAAAAGAAAGACGTGGTGATCAAGGAGTTCCCGTCGCTGCGGGTGACCTACCTGTACCTGAACAACCAGAAAGCCCCGCTGAACAACCAGAACGCCCGCCAGGCGATCGTGGATGCGGTGGACTATAAAGGCATTGTCGACGGCATCCTCAAGGGCCAGGCCAAGTTGATGAACGGGCCGATCCCCGCGGGCATGTGGGCCAATGACCCGAGCCTGCCATTGATGAAGCAAAACCTGGACGGCGCCGGCGCCGCCCTGAAGAAACTCCCCGAAAAAATCACCAACCTGAACTACATGTACTCCGACAAGGACCCGGACTGGGAATCCATCGGCCTGACCCTGCAAGCCAGCCTGGCGCCGCTGGGGATCAACCTGAAGATGGAAAAACTGGCCAACGCCACCATGCGCGAGCGCCTGGGCAAGGGTGACTTCGACGTGTCAATCGGCTCGTGGGCGCCGGACTTCTCCGACCCCTACATGTACATGAACTTCTGGTTTGACTCCTCCCTGCAAGGGCTGCCGGGCAACCGCTCGTTCTACAGCAACCCGGTGGTAGACAAGCTGATTCGCGACGCAGCCGCCAACAACGACACGGCCAAACGCACCGAGCTGTACCAGCAAGCGCAGAAGATCGTGCTCAAGGACAGCGTGTACGCCTACCTGTATCAGAAGAACTACACCTTGCCGATGCGTGATTCGGTGAAGGGTTATGTGTTCCATCCGATGCTGGAGCAGGTGTTCAACGTGGCTGAGATCAGCAAATAGAAACTGCTGAGGCGCAACGGTTGTTTGCGCCTGGCCCTTTCTATGTGGGGAGGGAGCTTGCTCCCGCTGGGCTGCGAAGCGGCCCCAAAAAAAGCCAGGACCGCTTCGCGCCCCAGCGGGAGCAAGCTCCCTCGCCACGACAAGCCTGCTCTCCACCCGAGGTGCCTCATGGCCTTCCTGAATATGTTGCGCAAACGCCTGTTCGGCCTGATTTTGGTCGTGGTTGGCGTTTCGCTGATTACCTTTTGCATCTCCCACCTGATCCCGGGTGACCCGGCGCGCCTGATTGCCGGCGACCGGGCCAGCGACGCGATCGTCGAAAACATTCGCCATCAACTGGGCCTCGACCTGCCGTTGTACCAGCAATACGGCCGCTACATGAGCGACCTGCTGCACGGCGACCTCGGCACCTCGATCCGCACCAGCCGCCCGGTACTGGAAGACCTGAAAGCGTTTTTCCCAGCGACCCTGGAACTGGCGGTTGCCGCCCTGCTGCTCTCGGTGCTGGTCGGCGTGCCGCTTGGCGTGCTGTCGGCGGTATATCACAACCGCGCCATCGACCAGATCGCCCGAACGCTCGCGGTCACCGGCATTTCCACCCCGGCCTTCTGGCTCGGCCTGGGTTTGATCGTATTGTTCTACGGCCAACTCGGCTGGCTGCCCGGCAGCGGGCGGCTGGACGAAGGCCTGGAACCGCCGCGCACCCTCACCGGGTTCTACCTGATCGATTCGCTGCTGGCCGGCGATATCCCGCTGTTCCTGAATGCCCTGGAACACCTGATCCTGCCCGCCGTGACCCTGGGCTTCGTCAACCTCGGCGTGGTCGCCCGGCAGATCCGCTCAGCGATGCTCGACCAACTGGGCGAGGACTACATTCGCACTGCCCGCGCCTACGGTTTGTCGCGTTGGGCAGTAATCTTGCGCCATGCCCTGCCCAACGCGCTGATCCCGTCGATCACCGTCCTCGGCTTGACCCTTGGTGACCTGCTCTACGGCGCCGTGCTCACCGAAACCGTGTTCGCCTGGCCGGGCATGGGCGCCTACGTAGTGAAGTCGATCCAGTCTTTGGATTTCCCGGCGGTGATGGGCTTCGCGATCATGGTGTCGTTTATTTATGTACTGCTGAACATGCTGATCGACCTGCTCTACCGCGTGGTCGACCCCCGCATCGGCGAGGTGAATTGAGATGACCGCTCCCGTGACCATGCCCGTACCGGTGCCCCTGGAGCAGCGCCCCACCTGGCGCGCGCGACTGGAATACCTGGGCTACCAAATACGCCGCAGCCCGCTGACCATCGCCGGCTTGACCATCACCCTGATCGTGCTGATCTGCATGGCCTTCGCGCCCTGGCTGGCCAGCCATGATCCCAACGCCCTGAACCTGGCCCAGCGTCTGGCCGAGCCTTCGGCCGAGCATTGGTTCGGCACCGATGAAGTCGGCCGCGACCTGTTCAGCCGGGTGCTGTACGGCAGCCGCCAGTCGGTGGGCGTCGGCCTGTTCGTGGCGTTTTCTTCGTGCCTGGTGGGCGGCCTGCTGGGCTGCCTGTCGGGGATTATCGGCGGGCGGTTCGACAGCCTGATCATGCGCCTGATGGACATCATGCTGTCGGTGCCGTCCCTGGTGCTGATCATGGCCCTGGCCGCTGCCCTGGGCCCGAGCCTGTTCAATGCGATGCTGGCGATCACCGTGGTGCGTATTCCATTCTACGTACGCCTGGCCCGCGGCCAAGCGTTGAGCATTCGCCAGATGGGCTACGTCAAGGCGGCGCAGACCTTCGGCGCCGGGCGCTGGCACATCGTGTCGTGGCACGTAGGCCGCAATGCCATGCCGCCGTTGCTGGTGCAATTGAGCCTGGACATCGGCAGCGCGATCCTCATGGCCTCGGCCTTGGGTTTCATCGGCCTGGGCGCGCAACAACCCACCGCCGAATGGGGCGCAATGGTTGCCACCGGGCGCAATTTCATTCTCGACAACTGGTGGTATTCGACCTTTCCGGGGCTGGCGATCCTGGTCACCGCGACCGGTTTCAACCTGCTGGGTGACGGTGTGCGTGACCTGCTCGACCCACGGCAACAGGGGAAATGACCATGCCCAGTTCACCCGTTCTTGCCATCGACAACCTGAGCCTGGAATTCCCGGCTTACCGCAACAACGTGCAGGCGCTCAATGGCGTGTCGTTGCACGTCAACCCCGGCGAAGTCGTCGGCGTGGTGGGAGAGTCCGGTTCCGGAAAATCGGTGACCGCCATGCTCAGCCTGCGCCTGTTGCCGGAGCGCAGTTACCGGATCACCGCCGGCAGCTTGCAGATGCTCGGCCGCGACATGCTCGGTGCCAGCGAGAAGGAGCTGTTGCAGATTCGTGGGCGTGACGCGGCGATGATCTTCCAGGAGCCGATGACCGCACTCAACCCCACCCGGCGCATCGGCCGGCAGATGCTCGACGTGATCATCCATCACCAGCGCCTGAGCAAGGCCGCCGCCCGCGCCAAGGCCATTGCCCTGCTGCGGGACATGCACATTGCCGACCCCGAGCAAGTGCTCGACAGCTACCCCTTTGAACTCTCCGGCGGTATGCGCCAGCGGGTGATGATCGCGTTGGCGTTTTCCTGCGACCCGCAGTTGCTGATCGCCGACGAACCCACCACCGCCCTCGACGTGACCGTGCAACGCCAGGTGCTGTTGCTGCTGCGGGAAAAAGCCCGCGAGCGTGGCACCGCGATTTTGCTGATCACCCACGATATGGCCGTGGTCTCGCAGTTCTGTGACCGGGTCTACGTGATGTACACCGGCGCGGTGGTGGAAGAAGGCCCGACGGCCCAAGTGATGAGCGACCCACGCCATCCCTACACCCAAGGCTTGCTCAACGGCCTGCCGGAACAGGTCAAACCCGGCGACGACCTGCTGACTATCCCCGGCCAGGTACCCAACCTGGCCGCCCTGCCCTTGGGCTGCACCTTTCGCGAACGCTGCCCGCAGGCCATGAGCCAATGCATCGAGCGCCCGCGCCTGAACCTCATCAACCCTGCCGGTTCCCGCAAAAGCGCGTGCTGGCTGACTGCCGGGGAGTCGTTATGACAGTGCCTCAGGATTCACTGCTGGCCCTGCGGGATGTGCGGGTCAAGTTCCCGGTCAAGACCGACTGGCTGGGCCGCCCTCGCGGCTACGCCCACGCCCTCAACGGCATCGACCTGCAGGTTCGCCGTGGGGAGACCCTGGGGATCGTCGGCGAGTCCGGCTGCGGCAAAAGCACCCTCGCCCAACTGCTGATGGGCCTGGTAAAGCCCAGCGACGGCGAAGTCGACTGGGTCTACGAAAGCGCGCGGGAACGTCACCGCCATGTGCAGATCGTGTTCCAGGACCCGCAATCGTCCCTCGACCCGCGCCTGCCCATCTGGAAAATCATCACCGAACCACTGTTTGCCCTCGGCGACACGCCCAAGGGCGAAATGCGCACCATCGCTGCCAGGGTCGCCGCGCAAGTTGGCATCCGCGCCGAATACCTGGACCGCTACCCGCACCAGTTTTCCGGTGGCCAGCGCCAACGCATCGCCATCGCCCGCGCGCTGGCCTCCAACCCGAGCATCCTGGTGCTGGACGAACCGACCTCGGCGCTGGACATCTCGGTGCAGGCACAAATCCTCAACCTGCTGGCCGAGCTGCAACGGCGGCTGGGGCTGACCTACATCCTGATCTCCCACAACGTCTCGGTGGTGCGGCACATGGCCGACCGGGTGGCGGTGATGTACCTGGGGCAAATCGTCGAACTGGGGTGCGCCGAGCAAGTCCTGGAACAGCCCAAGCACCCGTATACCCAGCTGCTGCTGGAGGCAGTGCCTAAGCTTGGGGTGGCGCTGGATGACGCCTACGTCAGTGCGCCGACGGAGCTGCCGGGAAACCGGGTGTTGCCGGGCGGGTGCTTTTTCCTGGATCGCTGCCCGCGGCGTACAAAAGGGTGTGAGCGGCCGCAGCGGTTGACAGGGGGGATGAGTCAGCAGGTGCGGTGTCATCTGGAGCATCCGTGAGGCCCGTTTAACAAAATTTTCATGTGACCATGGCTAAGATCCGCCACCTCGTTGGGGAGTAGCCTGCTTCGGATTCTCGGAGCGTTCGTATCAACATTCTCGGCAACATGCCGTGGTGCGAACACCATTTTGGTTGGTGAGACCAGCGACACATCCATGCCTAAAGTCGGGCGTGTGGGTGTGTCGTTGACTCATATAGCCCGACTGGAAGTCTTACCGTGAACCCCATTTCCCTCATCCTTCTCGCCCTTGCCATGTCCACGGACGCCTTTGCGGCGGCTATCGGCAAAGGCTCCAGCCTGCACAAACCACGTTTGACCGAAGCCCTGCGGGCCGGCCTGATCTTTGGTGTGATTGAAGCCATCACGCCGATTATCGGCTGGGCCATCGGCCAGGCTGCCACTCGCTGGGTGCAGGACTGGGACCACTGGATCGCCTTCACCCTGCTGGTCGGCCTGGGCCTGCACATGGTTTACAACGGCTTGAAGGCCGATGACCCAGAGGAACAGAAACCAAGCCAGCACTCGTTCATGATCCTTGCCGTGACCGCGTTTGCCACCAGCATTGATGCACTGGCCGTCGGCGTGGGCCTGGCGTTTGTCGACGTGAATATCCTGGTGGCCGCTGCGGCGATCGGCTTGGCGACGATGACCATGGTGACCATCGGCATGATGCTCGGCCGGGTGCTGGGCACGGTGGTGGGCAAGCGCGCCGAGATGGTCGGCGGCGTGGTGTTGATGCTGGTGGGGGCGACGATTTTGTATGAGCACCTGTCGGCCTGATCGACGCATAACAAATGTGGGAGCTGGCTTGCCTGCTCCCACACTGGATCTACTGGAACTTATGGAACGTATTTCAGGCCGCGTGTTTTTCTTTCTTCAGGCTGTCGATGTCGATCACAAACCGATACTTCACATCGCCCTTGAGCATGCGCTCGTAGGCTTCGTTGATGTTCTGGATGTCGATCATCTCGATGTCCGACAAAATCCCGTGCTTGGCGCAGAAATCCAGCATGTCCTGGGTTTCCTGGATGCCACCGATCAATGATCCGGCCAGGCTGCGGCGCTTGAAGATCAGGTTGAACACGGTCGGTGACGGATGCGGGCTGTCCGGCGCGCCGACCAGTGTCATGGTGCCGTCGCGCTTGAGCAGGTTAAGGAACGCGTCCAAATTGTGCGACGCGGCCACGGTGTTGAGGATGAAGTCCAGGGAGTTGGCGACCTTGGCCATTTCATCCTGGTTCTTCGACACCACCACTTCATCGGCGCCCAGGCGCAGGCCGTCTTCGCGCTTGTTCGGCGAGGTGGTGAACAGCACCACATAGGCGCCCATGGCGTGGGCGATTTTCACCGCCATATGGCCCAGGCCACCCAGGCCGACGACGCCAACGCGCTTGCCCGGCCCGACTTTCCAGTGATGCAGCGGTGAATAGGTGGTGATGCCGGCGCACAGCAGCGGGGCGACCGCCGCCAGGTCGCTCTCGTCGTGGGAGATGCGCAGCACGAACTTCTCCTTGACCACGATGTTGTCCGAGTAGCCGCCAAAGGTATTTTCGCCGCCAAACGCCGGGCCGTTGTAGGTGCCGGTGAACCCGTTCTCGCAGTACTGCTCCTCGCCCTCGGCGCAGGACTCGCACTGCTGGCAGCTGTCGACCATGCAACCGACACCGGCCAGGTCGCCCACCTTGAACTTGCTCACATTGGCGCCCACCGCCGTCACCCGTCCGACGATTTCATGGCCCGGCACCGACGGGTACAGGGTGTTGTTCCACTCGTTGCGCACGGTGTGCAGGTCCGAGTGGCAGACGCCGCAATAGAGGATGTCGATCTGCACGTCATCGGCCCCGGGGGCGCGCCGTTCGAAGGTGAAGGGTTTGAGTGAATCCTTGGAGTCACGAGCGGCGTAGCTGTAAGTCTTGGCCATTTCGTTCACCTGTGTGTTCAGACGGTTGAAGTCAGTTGACCAGCATAGACGCTGAACCGTTCAACCCAGCACAGGCATACAAGTCCCCCGTCCGATTCTGCGCCTATAGTCTTTGCTGCCCTCTCACCCAAGGAGTTTCGCCATGAGCACACTACGCACACAAGACGGTACCGAGCTCTATTACAAGGACTGGGGCACCGGTAAACCGGTGCTGTTCAGCCACGGCTGGCCGCTGGATGCCGACATGTGGGAGTACCAGATGCAATACCTGAGCAGTCGCGGCTACCGCACCATCGCCTTCGACCGACGAGGCTTCGGGCGTTCTGACCAGCCGTGGACCGGGAACGACTACGACACCTTTGCCGACGATATCGCCCAGTTGATCAACCATCTGGATCTGCAGGACGTGACACTGGTGGGCTTCTCGATGGGCGGCGGCGATGTCACCCGCTATATCGCCCGCCATGGCAGTGCGCGGGTGGCCGCACTGGTGCTGCTGGGGGCGGTGACGCCGCTGTTCGGGCAAAAGCCGGATTACCCACAGGGCGTCGAAACGTCGGTGTTTGACGGGATCAAGGCCGGCCTGCTGAAGGATCGGGCGCAATTCATAGCCGATTTCAATACGCCGTTCTATGGCATCAACAAAGGCCAGCAGGTCTCCAACGGCGTGCTGACCCAAACGCTGAACATCGCCCTGCTCGCCTCGCTCAAGGCGACGGTGGATTGCGTCACGGCATTTTCGCAGACTGACTTCAGGGCCGACATGGCAAAAATCGACGTGCCGACGCTGGTTATCCACGGTGATGGCGACCAGATTGTGCCGTTTGAAACCACCGGCAAGGTCGCCGCCCAGATGATCAAAGGCGCACAGTTGAAGGTGTACAAGGATGCGCCTCATGGTTTTGCGGTGACCCACCAGCAAGCCTTGAACGAAGATTTGCTGGCTTTCCTGCAACGCTGACCGCGGCCGTCACTCCCCCGTGCCGGCGAACTGCGCGACAATCTCGTCGATCACCACCCGCACCCGCGCGGTGTGCTGCAAGTCGGCATGGGTTACCAGCCATACATCGTAAGGCAGCGGTCGCGTGCGGTCCGGCCACAGGCGTACCAGAGCGTCCCGCTCGCCGCAGATCAGCGGAATCTCACCAATGCCAAGGCCCGCAGCGATGGACCGGCGCACCAGCAGGCTGGAACTCAAGGCCGCCACAATACGTCCGCGCCCCAATGGCTCGCAGGCCAGGGTCATGTCTTTCTGGCTTTGCAGGTGCGGCGCGTACACCACCAGGTCGTGCCCATCGAACAGGCCGCCTGGCGCCGGTGCACCGTGGCGGTCGACATAGGCTTGCGACGCAAACAGCCCCACCGGCCAGCGCGCGACTCGACGGGCGATCAGGTCGGGATTGTCCGGGCGGGTATTGCGCACGGCGATATCCGCTTCGCGCTTGGCCAGGCTGAGGATCTGGGTGGAGGCGTCCAATTGCACGCGCACGTCGGGGTGGGTGTGGTGCAGGCGCGCAATTGCCGGGATCAGGAAGTCGATGGCCAGGGAGTCGGTGGTAGTGATCCGCACGGTGCCGGTCAGGCGGTCATCCAACCCCTGGATCTGACGCTCCAGGTCCAGCGCCGAGCGCTCCATTTTCTCCACGCTGTGCAATGCCGCTTCGCCAACGGCCGTCAGCGCATAGCCCTCGGAGGTACGCAGGAACAACGTCGCATTCAACGACTTTTCCAGGGCGTTGACCCGCCGCCCCACGGTGGCCTGATCCACTCCCAGCACCCGCGCGGCCCCTCGTAGCGTGGACTCGCGGCACACCGCGAGGAACACCCGCGCATCGTCCCAATTCATGGTTTCCCCCCCTTGATGAATTTATGCATCAACGTGACGTGTAATCGCAGCATTATTGCATCACTGATCACCGATATGCTGGGCACCCGGGAAAACACTCAGGACCGTCAGCCTGCTTGCGGCTGAACCGCCCGGCCCCAGCAACGGTCCCAACCCATACGTTCATTGCTACAGGTGCGCTCAAATGAATTTGCCCCACGAAATGACCCTGATCGAAATCACCACCCCCGGCGGCCCCGAGGTCCTGCAACCGCGCCAGGAGCCCATGCCTGTCGCGGGCCCCGGCGACGTGCTGATCCACGTGCACGCCGCCGGCGTCAATCGCCCGGACGCCCTGCAACGCGCCGGCAAGTACCCGATGAAACCGGGCATGAGCCCGTTCCCCGGGCTGGAAGTTGCCGGTGTGGTGGTCGCGCTGGGCGAAGGCGTCAGTGAGTACGCGCTGGGCGACAAGGTGTGCGCCCTGACCAATGGCGGTGGTTATGCGCAGTACTGCGTGGCACCGGCGAGCCAGACCTTGCCGGTGCCCGATGGCATGGACTGGATTCAGGCGGCCGCCATTCCGGAAACGTTCTTTACCGTATGGGCCAACCTGTTTGGCATTGGCGGTGCACATAACGGCCAGCGCGTGCTGATCCACGGCGGCACCAGCGGCATCGGCACCACCGCGCTGATGCTCTGCCGCGAGTTCGGGATCGAGGCGTTCGCCACCGCCGGCAGCGCCGAAAAATGCGCCGCCATCCGCGAGCTGGGGGCCGAGCCGATCAACTACCGTGAACAGGATTTCGCCCAGGTCATCGCTGAAAAAACCGCGGGCAAGGGCGTCAACGTGATCCTCGACATCATGGGTGGCTCCTACCTGAACAACAACATCAGCGCCCTGGCCATGGAAGGCCGGCTGGTGATGCTCGGCTTCCTCGGTGGTGCCCATGCCAAGGACATCGACCTGCTGGCGATCCTCGGCAAGCGCGCGATCGTCACTGGCTCATTGCTGCGTTCACGCACCCGGGAAGAAAAGGCTGCGATTGCCGCGCAACTGCGCGAACACGTATGGCCGGTGCTGTCGGCCGGGCACTGCCTGCCGATGATCGATAAGGTGTATGCCTATACCGACGCTGCACAGGCGCATGCGCGGATGGAAGGCGGTGATCACATAGGCAAGATTGTGTTGCGGGTGGTTTGAGCCAGCAACGCAGGCACCCGCGCGTGCCAGGGATTTGCGAGCGACCGGGCAACATCCGGCGCTCGCCAGGTACCCGATCGAGTAGCCGTGCTTACCCGGCGTACACCGGGTAATCGGTGAAGCCCACTTCGGTGCCGCCATACAGGCCGGCAGCGTTCAACGGGTTCAGCGGCCAACCATTGAGAATACGCTGGGGCAAGTCGGGGTTGGCGATGTATGGGCGGCCAAACGCGATCAAGTCTGCCAGCCCCGCCTCCACCAGCCGCACGCCGCGCTCTGCGGTGTAGCGGCCGGCGTAAATGATGCGGCCGGTGAAACTGTCGCGCACCGCCTGGCGGAACGACTCGGGCAACTCGGGCGCGTTGTCCCAGTCGGCCTCGGCAATCGACACATAGGCGATGCCGGCAGCCTCAAGCACCTTGATCGCCTCGATGTAGGTGTGATGCGGGTCTTCTTCCACCAGCCCGATATAAACCCGGTCCTGGTCGGTGCCGCTGAACAACGGCGCAAAGCGCACACCCAGGCGTTCGGGGCCGACCACTTCGGCCACCGCCGCGACGATTTCCCGCAGGAATCGCAGGCGATTGTGCAGCGAACCGCCGTACTCATCGTCACGCTGGTTGGAATGCGCCGAGATGAACTGGTTGACCAGGTAGCCGTTGGCCGAATGAATTTCCACTCCATCGAAGCCTGCGGCCAAGGCATTTTTTGCAGCCTGGGCGTAAAGCCCCACCAACTCTTTGACTTCAGCGGTCGCCAGGGCGCGAGGCTCTGGCGGCTGCACCAACTCACCGGTACCCGGCCCTGTTTCAATGAACGCCTTGACTTGCTTCGGCTGGATCGCCGACGGCGCGATGGGCGCTGCGCCGTCAGGTTGCAGGGCGTGATGAGACACACGGCCCACGTGCCAAAGCTGGGCGAAGATCACCCCGCCCTCGGCATGTACCGCATCGGTCACTGTGCGCCAGCCGTCTACCTGCGCCGGGGTGTAGATGCCCGGAGTCCAGGCATAACCCTGGCCACGCGGCTCGATCTGCGTGCCCTCGCTGACCATGAAGCCGGCCGTGGCGCGCTGGCGGTAATAGAGCGCCATCAAGTCCGTGGCGATGTCGCCGGGCTGGGCGCTGCGCTGGCGCGTGAGTGGCGGCAGGACGATGCGGTTTTTCAGGGTGTGGTGCCCCAGTTTGATCGGAGTACCTAAAGCGCTGTTACTCATGAAGTGGGTTCCTGGGTTGAATTTCGGGCGAGCAGAAGCTGCCGGCTCCCGGTTAAGGGAGCCGCCAACAACATGCTTGTGGGGGATTTAGCGGGTTAGGCGGTGAGCTTCAACAGCGCTTTGGCAACGTCGCTTGAGCTGGCAGGGTTCTGCCCGGTAACCAGCAGGCCATCTTCAATCACAAAGGACTGCCAGTCGGCGCCTTTCTCATACTTGCCGCCCAGTGCCTTGAAATCATCCTCGATCAAAAACGGCACCACGTCGGTCAGGCCAACCGCTGCTTCTTCGGAGTTGGAGAAGCCGGTGACGCGTCGGCCCTTGACCAGCGGCTCGCCGTTGACCGCCTTGACGTGGCGCAAGGCGCCCGGGGCGTGGCACACAAAGCCAATCGGCTTGCCAGCTCGTTCGAAGGCCTCGATCAGGGCGATGGAGGTTTTCGACTCTGCCAGGTCCCACAGCGGGCCATGGCCGCCTGGGTAGAAGACGGTGTCGAAGTCGTCAGCGTTGACCGCGTCCAGCTTCAGCGTGGTGGCCAAGGCCTGCTGTGCTGCCGGGTCGGTGGCGAAGCGGCGGGTCTGGTCGGTTTGCGAATCCGGCAGGTCACTGACCGGGTCCAGCGGCGGTTGCCCACCGGCGGGCGAGGCCAGGGTCACGTCGGCCCCGGCGTCCTTGAATGCGTAGTACGGTGCAGCAAATTCTTCGAGCCAGAACCCGGTCTTGCGGCCGGTGTCGCCAAGCTGGTCGTGAGAAGTCAAAACCATCAATACTTTCATGTGCCAGTGCCTCGGGGTGATGTGGTTGGAATGGAGTGAAGCTTAGGAGCCGGGCCAACACCGCACAATGTCATGTGCGCAAGGATTCCGGACATTGCACCAAGCCGGTTGCCGTTTGCCCGGTACACGCCGACAATCATCGCTGCGCGCCCCCTGGAGAGATGAGATGCACAGCATTGCGCTGATGATTTACCCGAACTTTCAATCCCTCAGCCTTAGCCTGGGCTCGGTGTTTGAGTGCGCAAACCTGCTGCGTGGCGAGCAGGCGTATGAGTTTCACCTGGTGTCGGAAAGTGGCGGCCCGATCATGACGTCCCAGGGGTTCTCGGTGAACAGCACGCCGATCCGGCCCGAGGGCTATGACACATTGATCGTCAGCGGTTACCTGGAGTTCCAACTGCCTGACGCCAACCTGCTGAAGCTGGTGCAGGCCGCCTCGAAGCAGTCCCGGCGGATTGCTTCACTGTGCATGGGCATCTTCGTGCTGGCCGAGGCCGGGTTGCTTGAGGGCAAGCGCGCCACCACCCACTGGCTGCATGCACCGGCCTTTGCCAAGCGTTACCCGCAGATTCGTCTGGAGGAAGACAAACTGTTTGTCGTCGACGGCCAGATCTGGACCGGCGCCGGCATGAGCGCCGGGGTGGACCTGGCGTTGGCGATGGTGGAGAACGACCTGGGCAGCGACCTCGCCCGCCGCATCGCGCGCAAGCTGGTGATTGCCCAGCGGCGTGGCAGCGAGCAGTCGCAGCTGTCGGCGCTGCTGGAGTTGGACCCTAAATCCGACCGGGTGCAATTGGCCTTGGGCTACGCCCGGGAAAACCTGACCCACGACCTTTCAGTCGAAGCGCTGGCGGCGGTTGCCAGGCTCAGCCCGCGCCAGTTCAGCCGGGTGTTTCGCGAGGAGACCGGGCAAACCCCGGCCAAGGCCATCGAGTCGCTGCGGGTGGAAGCGGCCCGGGCGATGATGGAAACCAGCCGGCATCCCGTGGAAGTAGTCGCCCGCGAGACCGGGTTCGGTGATCGCGAGCGCATGCGCCAGGCGTTTCTGCGGGCGTTCGGGCAGCCGCCACAGGTGATGCAGGCGGCGCTGTTCAGTGCAGGGGCTGGCGCGGCTTTCAACTGATGGCTTAGTGCAACGCCGCCCGGGTCACCAGGAAACTCAGCAGGTTCGGCTCGTCATCCAGCTCGATGGCCTGCACCGGGCGCGGCAGGTTATCCAGCACTGTGCGCCAGAACGCCTGGCTCACTTCATCCTGGTCATAGAACCGCACCAGCCAATTTGCCTCGCTACTGCTCAACACCTGAGTGGCAATGGCGCGGCCAATGCCCTTGCGGCGGTAGCGTTTCAGGATGAACAGGTCTGCCAGTTCCAGCGCGTCGATCCCCGGTAATTCGCTGCCTTCGATCAGCAGGAAGCCTGCGATAAAGCCGTCGACCAACAGCAGGTTGGCGCTCCACCGCGGGTCTTGCCAGTAGCGGGCCAGGTGTTCCTCATGAATGTAGAAGCGGCCGTCCACCTCGACGTCTTCCTGCTCCCAATCCGAGGATTCGTAGGCGTAGAACTGGTAAAGGTTGGCGATCAACGCGGCGTGTTCCGGGCCGGTCTCGATCAATTCGACGGTGGTATCGGGAATCACAGGCATGGGCATCTCGGCAAAAAAACAGGGCGACATTGTCAACAAAAGCCAGCAGCAATGCCAATACAACGGTCAAGCTTTCTGCTTGCTGAATCAATTGCGCTTTTCTCATGTCAACGACAAAATCATTACAAAGTTAGACTAAACTCCGCAGCACTTCCCTCCCCTTGTTTTCAGGATAAGTACTTTGACAAACGTCTGCACCAGCGGCCTCGATGTCGGCTTTGCGTCCCTGGATTACCTGCAAATCGGCATCCTGGGCATCATTCAGGGCATTACCGAGTTGTTGCCTGTGTCTTCCACCGCCCACATGCGCATCGTGCCTGCCCTGCTCGGCTGGCCGGACCCGGGCTCGGCATTTTCCGCGGCCATGCAGTTGGCCGCACTGGCGGCGGTGGTCAGCTACTTCTGGAAGGATGTACGCCAGGTCACGGTCGGCAGCATCAGCGCGGTGCGCCAGGGTGACTACAACAACCAGTGGTTCAAGCTGGCGGTGGCGATTGTGTTGGCGACGATTCCGATTGGGATCGCCGGGATCGCCTTGTCGTCGACGCTCAACTCGTGCAACTCGCCGTTGCGCGGGCTGATGGTGATCGGGATTTCCTGCCTGGTGATGGCGGTGCTGCTCGCAGCGGCTGAACTCAGCGCGAAGCACAAGCGCACGGTGGGCGAAATGCGCCTGCGGGATGCATTGATTGTCGGTATTGCGCAGATCGGTGCGCTGATTCCGGGGGTTTCCCGCTCGGGTTCGACCCTGACTGCCGCGCTGTTCCTCAACTTCAAGCGTGAAGAAGCGGCGCGGTTTTCGTTCCTGCTGGGCTTGCCGGCCATCGCCCTGGCGGGCTTGAAAGAGCTGTGGGTGTTATTCCACGCCGAGCTGCCCGCCCACGCCTGGCCGCATTTGATCTTTGGCCTGGTGGTTGCCAGTGTGTCGGCGTTCTTCGCGATCTGGGGCCTGATGAAGTTCCTGGAACGGTTCTCCACCTGGCCGTTCGTGATCTACCGTGCGGTGCTTGGGGTGTTCCTGATTGTGGCAGTCAGCACTGGGCTGTTGGCCTAAGGCGCGCGGTCTGCCAGCTCTTCGAGCAAATCGGCTGACGGTATGAAGAAGAGGCCGCCGGTGACCGCCGTGCTGAAGTCCAGCAGGCGGTCATAGTTGCCGGCAGGCCGACCGACAAACATGTTCTCCAGCATCAACTCCAAAGGCTCCGGCGACCGCGCGTAGCCGATGAAGTATGTGCCGAATTCCCCGGCGCCCGGCCGGCCAAAGGGCATGTTGTCCCGCAGGATTTTAACTTCCTCACCGTCCTTGGTGATGGTGGTCAGTGCACTGTGGGAATTGGTCGGCTTGGCCGCATCGTCAAGTTCGATGTCCGACAGTTTGGTGCGCCCGATCACCCGCTCCTGCGCCTCCACCGACAATTCGTTCCAGGCTTTCATGTTGTGCAGGTACTTCTGCACCACCACATAGCTGCCGCCGCTGAACGCCGGATCCTCATCACCGACGATGGTGAAACCTACCGCCTTGCGCCCGACCGGGTTCTCGGTGCCATCGACAAAACCGATGATGCTGCGCATATCGAAATAACGGAAACCCTGCACCTCATCCACCACCGTCACCGAATCGCCCAGCGCGGCCATCAACTGGGTGGCCAACTCAAAACACAGGTCCATCTGCTCGGCACGAATGTGCAGCAGGATATCCCCCGGTGTGGCCGGCGCCAGGCGCCCCGCCACCCCGACTTCCTTGAACGGGTGCAAGGCCGCCGGGCGGGGAGCGCCGAACAGCGCATCCCACGCCTTGGAACCGAAACCTGCGACACAGGACAGATTACCCGCTGGAACGCGTTTGCCGACTGAACGCACCAGCCCTGCAATATCGGCGCACCAACTGCGCACCGCTTCGGCCGAATCACTGCCGGGCGCCAGGGTCGCGACCATGAAAATCGCGCTGCTGGTGATCGGGCTGCAGACGGATTGGGGTTCGAGGGTTTGATCGGTTGGCGTTGTCATTGGGAGTCCACGGGTGGCGGTCGAGATTTCAACGACGGCAGATTAGCAGACCACCAAACCCTGTGGGAGCTGTCGAGCTTCAGGTCGAAAGCTCCCACACCCGGTTTTGGTTTATCCGCCACTTGCACAGCTCCAACGGACAATTCCCACAATAGGGACTCCCCTCCTCCGCCTTCCCGATGGTAGTGTGTGAAATTGTTTCTGACCTTTCGATCAGACATTTCTCACTCACTCCCTGCAAAGGAATGCCCCAAGCAATGGATTTTTCCCTCAAGCAACTGGCCGTCGCCACCCTGATGGCGGCCAGCCTTTCGGTGTTCACCACCCAGGCTCAAGCCAACCTCACCCCACAACAGAACGCGATCATCCTGAAGACTTTCAGCGATGCCTCGGTCAAGGATTTCCGGCAGTTCCTCGCCAGCCTCGCCAAGAGCGATGTGGCCAAGAGCGACAACCTCGGCCCGGCCGTCAGTGCCTTTCTTGCCAACAAGGACCTGAGCGCCGACCAGCAAAACGAAATCCATCGCCTGCTGGGGCTGTATGCGCGGGTGAAGTACGGCGCTGCCGCCACTGAAACCCTGCGTGAACTGGTGGAGATCCCAACCTTCCAGGTGGCCGGCGTAGCCCAGCACGACAACCCTGAGTTCATCAAGATCGCGGCCAGGATCAAGAGCCTTGCCGAGTCGTTCAACCTGAACTTTCGCAACATCGACAACCGCGTCTATGAAATTTCCCTTGAAGGCAGCGGCGATGAAGTCGTCGGCATCCATGCCCACGCCGACGTGGTCCCGGTAACCCCGGAAAACTGGGTACTCAAGGACGGCACCAAGCTCGATCCGTTCAAGGTCACGCTGATCGGCGACCGCATGTATGGCCGCGGCACCGAGGATGACAAGAACGGCATCGTGGTGGCGATGTACGCCATGAAGGTGATCAAGGAAGAGAAGTTGCCACTGGCACGCAACTTCAAGCTGCTGGTGGACACCACCGAGGAAACTTCCGGCGACGCGATCCCGTACTACTTCGAACATAACCCCACGCCCAACTACAACCTGGCGCTGGATGGCGGCTACCCGGTGGTGATCGCCGAGAAAGGCTACGGCACGGTCATGGCCAAGTTCCCCAAGCGCAAGGCTGATGGCAAGGGCGCAGAAATCATCTCGATGACCGGCGGCAAGGCCACCAATCAGATTCCGTCGGCGTCGGTGGTGACACTGTTGAGCGATAAGCCCGCCGAACTGGCCGCCAGCCTGCAAAAGGCCGGCAGCGAGTATGCCAAGCGCAATGGCGGCGACTTCGAGGTGGCGGCCAAGGTCGACGGCAAGGACGTCAAGCTGACCGTCACTGGCGTGTCTGCCCACTCCTCCGAGCCTGAGTCCGGGGTGAACCCGGTGGCCAGGATGCTCGACTTCCTCAACAGCCTCGACGGCAAGGTGGCGCTCAAGCACAACCAGTTCACCGACGCCGCACATTATGCGGCCAATAACTGGGGCCTGGATTATCTGGGCGGCAAGCTGGGCGTGGGCTTCTCCGATGCGTTCATGGGGCCGTTGACCACGTCGCTGACTTATGTGGGTGAAGATGACAACGCCTTCAAACTGGCGGTCAACCTGCGCGTACCGAAGGGCAAGTCACCGGAAGCGCTCAAGGCCGAAATCGCCGACAAGCTGGCTGCGTGGACCCAGAAAAACCACGTTGCCGTGAGCTTCGACTACTCGATCGCCGAGCCGATGTACCGCAACCCTGAAGGCGAGTGGGTCAAGGCACTGTTGGCGGTGGCCAGCGAAAACCTCGGCATGGAGCACAAGTACGGCACCTCGGCCGGTGCTACCTCAGTGCATGAGCTACCCAATGGCGTGCAGTTCGGCCTGGCACGGCCAGAGGTCAAGTACACCGGCCACACCGACAACGAGTTCAAGACCGTTGACCAGTTCCTGCTGGACCTGCAGATCGTCACCGAAATGATGGGCCGCATCGGGCAACTGCCGAAGCTCTGACCAACCCTGTGGGCCCGCCGTCCTGGCGGGCCCACTAGGCGATACGCCAACCCTTCGACGCCCGTCTTTGCGTCAGGAACCGGGCATAGCGCCCCTCGCGCGACGTCAACTGTTCAGGCGTGCCCTGCTCTACGATCCGCCCCTCTTCCAGCACCACGATCTGGTCAGCCATCACCACGGTCGACAGCTGGTGCGCGATCACGATCAACGTACACTTGCCGCGCAAGCGTGCCAGGGTTTCGGCGATCACCGCCTGGTTCTCGGCGTCCAGTGCGGCAGTGGCCTCATCCACCAGCAGGATCGGTGCGCCCTTGATCAACGCGCGGGCGATCGCGATACGCTGGCGCTCGCCACCAGACAAACGCGCCCCACCCTCGCCGACGCTGGTCGAGAGTCCCATGGGCAGGCGCTCGATAATTGCCTGCACACCGGCCTGGCGCGCCGCCTCCAACACTTGCGCGTCGCTCGCATCGGGCTTGCCGAGGCGGATGTTGTCGGCGACGCTACCCTGGAACAGATACGTGTCCTGGAAGATCTGGCTGATCTGTGCATTGAGTTGCTCGCCGGACATCTGCCGCACGTCCACACCACCGATACACACCTGGCCCTGGCTGACTTCGAAAAACCGCGCAGCCAGTCGCAACAGCGTGGTTTTGCCCGAACCGCAAGCGCCCACCAACGCGGTCATACTGCCGGGCTCAATACGCAGGCTTACTCCACGCAGCACGTCCCGAGCACCGGCCGGGTGGCGAAAGCTGACGTCGAATAATTCCACCGAGGCATCACGGGGGCATTGCGCCCTGGCGGGCTCCTACAGCGCCGATGCAGCCAGGATCTCGCGCACCGCCTCCAGCTGCACGGCGGCGCCGCGCAGGGTCTCGCCATAGCCTGCCACCTCCAGCAGCGGGTCAATGAAGCGGCTGACCAGCAACAGTGCCACCAACACCGCGATCACCGAGCCCACGTGCAAGGCGTTACCCAGGTACGCGTCGAGCCACAGCGCGGCGGCGATCAGCAAGGCCGCGAATACCATCTGCACCAGCCACATATTGAGCAGTACCGAGGTCGCGGACAGAAGGATCAGGCGCAGCCCGGTCGCGTGTTGCTGTTCAATCGCCCGCTGCAGGAACACCGCGTTGCCACCACCACTGAATGCGCGCAATACCGACTGCGACTGGGCAAACTCCAGCATGCGCTGGCTGGTTTCGGCCGAGCTGCGCTGGAACGCCCGGTCGGCACGCCGGCCCAACCGCGCACTGAGCCAAAATGCAGCGCCCAGCACCGGCAACGCCAACAACGCGATCAGCCCCATCTGCCAGCGCAGTACAAACAGCGCCAGCACCAGCACCAACGGCGTCACTACGCCACTCAGGACCGGGGTAAACACATGGGCGGGGAGCTGGGCCACCGTCATCATGCCTTGGGTTACCACATGGTTGAGCCGCGCCGAGTTATCGGGTGTAAACCAGCCGACAGGCAACCCGGCCACATGCTCGCCAATACGCTGGCGCCCGCCTTGTAAAACCGCCACACCCACTGCAACACCGGCCTTTTCGACTTCCCGGCGCGTGGCCCAACACGTGCCCACCGCCGCCAAAAACACCACCAGCCACAAGGCTGCTTCGGCAAGATCACCGTTGAGCATGTCGGTCAGCACCGGTACCAGTGCGGCAATCGTCAACCCACACAGCGCGCCGTAAAACACCACCTGGGTGACGTAACGGCGCAAGACCTGGCCATTGTCGCCCAACAGTTCGATAAAGGTTTTCAGCATGTCGGCAGCGCCTGTTCCCGGGTCTGTTTGTAACCGCCCGACGCCCACAGCCGGGCATAGCGGCCCTCTTGCGCGATCAGTCGAGGATGGTTGCCCTGTTCAACGATGCGGCCGTTTTCCAGCACGATGATGTGATCGGCATGCATCACGGTGTCCAGGCGGTGGGCGATGACCAGCAACGTGCGGCCCCGGGCAAACCGCGAGAGCGCTTCCTGGATCGCCACCTCGTTTGCGGCATCGGCGGCGGCCGTGGGCTCATCCAGCACCAGCACCGGCGGCGCCAGCAATACCGCGCGGGCGATGCTGATACGCTGCTGCTCGCCACCGGACAACTGCGCATCCTCGCCGATCACCGAGGCGTAGCCCCGTGGCAAACCGATGATGCACTCATGGATATTTGCGGCCCGCGCGGCGGCCTCGATTTCCTTCTGGCTGGCGCTGGGCCGGCCGAGCGCGATATTTTCGGCAACGCTGGCGTGGACCAGGCGCACCTCCTGCAGTACAAAACCGATCAGGCTGTAGAGCTGTGAGGACTCGACCTGCCGCAGGTCAACGCCGCCCAGGGTGATGCGTCCTTCAGTGGGGTCGAAAAAGCGCAGCAGCAGGCGCGCCAGGGTCGACTTTCCGCAACCCGAGGCACCGACGATGGCGGTCACGGTGCCGGGCTTGAGGGTAAAGCTGATGTCGGCAAGCACCGGCCGCTGCGGGTCGTAGGCATAGCCGAGATTTTCTACGCGCACTTCGGCGTCCTTGGGCAAGCGCTCGGAACCCGCAGCCACCTGCGCCAGTACGGGTGTCGCCAGCAGCGCCTGCACACGCTGGGCGGCGCCGGCGGCATTATTCAAGTCGTGGGTGATGTAACTCAGCAGCATCAAAGGCGCGCAAATGCCCGGCGCGACAATCGCGAACGGCAGTACCTGCACCGCCCGCATCCAGCCAAGGCTGACAAACACCAGGCCGAACGTCAGTACCGTCGCGAGCACTGTGACCGGAGCGATCATTGCGTTGGCATTGGCCATCGTCCCCACCAGCGGCCGGGTGAATTCAACGAAGGCCTCGCTGAAATCATCCACCGCCTCACAATAGCTGGCGTGGGCCTTGCCGGTGGCACCGAAGGCCTTGATCACGGGAATGCCGTTGACGAACTCGACCACCGCGTTATTGACCCGGGTCATGCGCTCGACAAAGGATTGCATGTGGCTGGCGCTGGCTTTCATCGCCCGGGCAAAAAACAGGAAAAACCCCGCAAAGGGCAGCAGCGAGACCAGCGCCATGCGCCAGTCCACTGTGAACAGATAGACCGCCGACAGCAACACGGCGCCGGTACAGCGGCCCATGGTGGTGTAGAAGTGCGCTGTCAGGCTGTGCAGGGTGCCGATATCGTCCTGCATCGCCTGCTTGACCTCGCCCGACGCCCGCTCGGTAAACCAGCCCAGCGGTACCTGGCTCAACCGCTGGGCAATCGCCAGGCGCAGGTGGCGAGTGATGTGATTGTCGGCCAGATGCGCCACCGCCTCTGCAAGCGTCATCAGCAGCATGCCCGAGAACAGGCACGCCAGGCTGATGCTGATCGTCAACCACAGCTCGCCCGGCGCCTGGGCAACCGACGGCCCGCCGAGGCTGACCCTGGCGATATGCACGATGCCGCCCAGCGGCACCAGCGTGAGCATACAGCCCACACCGGCCAGCAACGCCGCAGCGATCAATCGCCCGCGCACCGGCTGCAACACGTGCGAGACCGCGCCCCGGCCCCTGGGTTTGGCCGCAGCCACATCCTTGTTACTCATGAAGTCTCCCTGACTGAATGAGCCTTTGCTCGCCCTTACCTTGTCTTCCGCACGAGCCGCGAAAACCCTCAATCAAAACCCACGAAATTTTCAAGCGGGCGCGCGCACTGTCACCCAATAGCGGGTGTGCCTCACCACTTGTACCGGCAACGCAGCGGCCAGGTTGTCCAGCGCCAGGTCGGTATTGTTCAGGTGCAACACGCCACTGACCCGCAGCATCGCCACCTCCGGCGCGCAGCGCAGCACACCGGGGCGGTAGCGCGCCAGCTCGGCGACCAGTTCGTCCAGGCGCATGCCATCCGCCATCAACAAACCCTTGACCCAGGCGACGTTGCGGTCAGTCACCGCCGCAGTCGTTTGCACCTTGTCCCTGGATACCGTCGCGCCTTGCCCGGCGTCCACTCGTTTACCTGCACCATGGTCGGGCCGAGCCTGCACGGCGCCCTCAAGCACGGCCAACTGGCAGCTTTCGGCGCACTGGCGCACGCTGAAGCGCGTGCCCAGGGCCTGAAGCACACCTTGGCGAGTCTGCACCCGAAACGGCCGGGGTGAAGGCACCGTTGTGATGAACACCTCGCCCGCCTGCAGGATCACCAGGCGCTGGAGGTCGTCGAACTGCACATCAATCGCCGAAGCAGATGCCAACACCAGGCCGCTGCCATCGGGCAATACGACTTCGCGCACTTCGCCGGTGCGGGTGCTATGGGTGGCAGTCGCCAGTTGCCAGGCGTCGGTGCGGCGCACGCCGTAGCTGAGGCCACCCGCGGCGAGCAGCAGGCCGAGCAGTCGCAGGGTGCTTCTACGATCGGTGGAATCGGGCGTGTCGGGCTCGGCCAGGCTGTGTTTGGCGAGTGCGGCGGGGACGCTGTGGAGTTTTTGCTCAAAGCCCAGCAGGCGTGTCCAGGCGAGTTCGTGATGCGGGTGTTCGGCGCGCCAGCGCAGGCAGTTGGCCTGGTCTTCGGCGCTGGCGTCATCGGCCCACAGGCGAGCCATCCAGGCGGTGGCGCGCTCGATGATATCGGGGGCGATGGGCTGTTCGGTGGGCATCGCGGCGGGTCAACCGTGCAGTGTCTGGTAGCAGGCCAACAGGCCGGCGGCGATGTATTTTTCCACCGAGGAGACGGAGACTTGCAGCTTGGCGGCGATTTCGCGGTAGCTCAGGCCGTCGAGTTTGCACAACAGCAGGGCCTGGCGGGCCTTGGGTTGCAGGGTGTGCAGTGCGACGTCGATTTCGATCAGGGCCTCGATGGCCAGGGCGCGGGTTTCTTCATCGGGCGTGCAGGGTTCGGGCGTCAGGGCCAGGGCCTGCAGGTAAGCGGATTCGATCTGGCGGCGGCGGTAGAGGTCGATCACCAGGCCGTTGGCGATCTGGGTAAGGTGGCGGCGGGATTCGCCGGAGGGCGGCAGTTGGCCCTTGCGCATGAGTTGCAGGTAGACGTCGTGGGCCAGGTCGGCGGCGTCGAAAGCGTTGCCCAACTTGCGCCGCAACAGGGTACGCAGCCAGCCGTTGTGGTCGACGTATAGAGTTTCAACCTCGCGTTGAAAGGCGAACTGTCCGATGTTCACAAACCTCTCCTTTTACCCAATGGGCCCGGGGGTGCTGGGGCGATTGGGCTGGTAATGATTTGCAAGACTATCGGCTCTGGGCTGCGGGTGCAATGCGGGGGGCTGGCGGGGTTATGGGTACATATCCGTTGTTTTTTTCAGGGCTTGGATTGGTTCCGCTCTTACAGCGGCTCACTTTTGAACAGCGCAAAAGTAAGCAAAACGCTCTTGCCCCACCACTCGGCACCTCGCTTAGGCTCGGTGTGCCCTCACTCCTGCTTTGGACCGTGGGCCGCCGCGATGGGCCATCCTTGGCCCAGCGCGGCTAACCCGGCGTCCTGCCGGGTTACCCACGCTCCAAAGCCTGCGTTCGGCCAGCGTGGTTGACGGGGCGCCTAAGATCAAGATCACAAGCAGATCAAGAACACAGCGGCCTACAGGCCGGCTTGAGTGTTAAAAGCAACAGCAAAATCAAAGGCTGGCACGGTTCAACTGTAGGAGCTGGCTTGCCGGCGATGGCATCGCCGCGGGGTGTCTGAGAAACCGAGTCGCCTGCATCGCCGGCAAGCCAGCTCCTACAGCTTTTGCCTTGGCTTTTAACACTCAGGTCGGCTTTCAGGCCGCCGTGCTCTTGCTCTTGATCTTGATCTGACTGCCCCATTCAGCCCGAGGCCGAACGCAGGGATTGAGGAGCGGGTAAACCGGCAGGACGCCGGTTTAGCCGCGACGGGCCAGGGACGGGCCGTCGCGGCGGCCCGCGGAGCAATTCCGGAGTGAGGGAACGCCGAGCCACAGCGAGGCGCCGACAGGCGGGGCAGAGCGTTTTGGTTACTTTTGCGCTTTTCAAAAGTGACCCGCTGTAAGAGCGGAACCATACGCAGCCGCTACCTAAACAACGGATATTCACCCCCTATCAATGCGCAATGCAAACCGACTTCAACTCCGTATAAGCCTCGATCACCGCCCGCCCAAACTCCCGCCCCATCCCCGACTGCTTCACCCCCCCAAACGGCATCGCCGGGTCGAGCAACACATGCGCATTCACCCAAACCGTCCCCGCCTCGATCCGCGGCACCAGGTTCATCGCTTTACCCAGGTCATTCGTCCAAAGACTCGCCGCCAACCCATACCGATTGTCATTGGCCAACCCAATCACCGCATCTTCATCATCAAACGCCATCACCCCCAATACCGGCCCAAACACCTCCTCCCGAGCCACCGCCATCCCATGGTCAATATCGGCCAAAATCGTCGGCCGCACATAAAACCCCTCACCCGCAACCTCATCCCCACCAATCACCACCCGTGCCCCTTCAGCCCGGGCCTGCTCGATATGGCGCAATACGCCTTGCTGCTGCTTGCGCGACACCAACGGATTAATCGCCGCCTCGCAGTTCATTCCCGCCCCCAACGGCATCGCCGACACCGCCGCCGCCAACCCCTCGACAAACCTGGCGTAAACCGAACGATGCACATAGAAGCGCGAAGCCGCCGCACACACCTGCCCGTTGTTCAACAGCCCACCCAGGATCGCCCCCTGGATGGCCTTATCAATATCCGCATCCGCCAACACAATCATCGGGTTCTTGCCCCCCAACTCCAGGGCAAACCGCGTCATGTTCTCCATGCACGCCACACCCACACTCTTGCCCACGGCAGTCGACCCGGTGAACGACACCTTGCTCACCAACGGATGAGCCGTCAGCACACCACCCACCGACGCACCACCCCCGGTGACCACGTTGAACACCCCGGCCGGAACCCCCGCCTCCAGCGCCAACTCAGCCAGGCGCATCGCCGTCAACGGGGTCTCCATCGCCGGTTTGATGATCACCGTGCACCCGGTCGCCAACGCCGGCATCAACTTCCACGCCGCAATCAGCAGCGGGAAATTCCATGGCACGATGCCCACCACCACACCCACCGGCTCGCGCCTGGTATACGCGGTGAACTTCGCCCCCGGCGGCAGCGGGATCGATACGTCGAAGGTCTGCCCTTCGATCTTGGTCGCCCAGCCCGACATGTAGCGCATGAACTCCACCGTGGCGTTTAGATCCAGCCCCCGCGCCAGGTTGATCGACTTGCCCTGGCTCAGGGTTTCCAACTGCGCCAGCTCCTCCGCATGGGCCTCTACCAATGCGGTGAAGTTCA
The DNA here is from genome assembly GCF_055409485.1 of Pseudomonas sp. A125. NCBI lineage: Bacteria > Pseudomonadati > Pseudomonadota > Gammaproteobacteria > Pseudomonadales > Pseudomonadaceae > Pseudomonas > Pseudomonas sp. A125. Next base: position 3,754 of record NZ_JBUZVP010000013.1, on the reverse strand, counting down.
GCAAGATCCGCTCCCGGTCAACCGGACGCAGCCCCGACCACACGCGGGACTTGAACGCCGCATGGGACGACTGCACCGCCTGCTCCACGATGTGCAGCGGCGCGTCCAGGGTTTCGCACAGGGTTTGCCCGGTGGCCGGGTTGACCACCTTGATCTGCTCGCCTTCGGCAAACACCCACTGGCCATCGATAAAGCAGCCATGGCGGCGGTCGAGGAAGGCAGCCACCTGCGGCAGGATTTCAACGTTGCTCATGATTCACCTGTATTCACTGTTGTTCTTTGAGAAAGCAAGCGACCGCTTGGCGATCGTCGGCCGAAGCCAGGCCCATGTAGGGCATGTAGGTGCCGGGCACAAACGCCTGGGGTTGGGTGATGAATTGCGCGAGGGTCTCGGCTTGCCATTCGACGTTTTTGTCGCGCATCGCCTGGGAGTAGCTGAAGCCTGCCAGGGAGCCGGACTTGCGCCCGTAAATACCGGCCAGGTTCGGCCCCATCATCGTCGCGCCGCCCTTGGTCACCGCGTGGCACACGCCGCATTCGTTGGCAAATACCTGAGCGCCACGGCCCGGGTCGGGGGCGCATTCAGCGGCGAGCGCGCTGTGGGCCAGGACCAGCGACAGCACGCTGGCCAAAGACAATCTGTGTGCAGTGAACATAGCGAAACGACCTTGAAAACCATCGAAGTTGCCGACGATTGTCAGGGCTCGGGGTCGCTCGGGTTTTGCCCTGCGTGCCAGTCGTGTTGGCTGGGCTGCCAAACCGTGGATTCTGGCAAGCACAGTCAAGTGTTTGGCAACCAGACAAAAGGCGCCTCACTTCGCCAGCATTAGTATCGCGGCAGACCCCAACCCTGTGGTCATGAACAAGAATGGATGCCACACCATGCTCAAATCCCCCTTGCTTCGCCTCTCGACCCTCGCGCTGATGATCGGCGCCAACCAAGCCTGTGCCTACGAACTGTATGCCGATGACAGCAGTCACCTGAATGCCACGCTGGAAGCGCTATTCGGTGCCTTCCACAGCCAGCAGAATTACGCCCAGTCCGGGCGCCTGGCCAAAGGCTCCTCGTCCTGGCGCGAGGGCTACGTCAAGTACGGCCTGAGCTTCGACACGAGCTTCAGCGGCGCCGGCACCGCCTACGGGGCGGCCAACCTGCTGAGTTCCGGCACCTGGGGCGACGGCGATGCCGCAGGCTTCAGCGACGGCTCGGAGCGCACCACAAAGTTTGAAGACGCCTACCTCGGCTGGCGCTCGGGCAAGCTGTTTGAGGTTCTCGGCGAGAACGGTGTGGACCTGTCCTTCGGCCGCCAGAACATCGTGGTCGGCGACGGTTTCCTGATCGATGGCGACGCGCTGAACTTCGGCAAGGGCGTGGCCGATGGCGACCTCAATCGCGGCGGCGGTTACTACATCGCCGCCCGTAAAGCCTTCGACGAGACCGCCGTGTTGCGTCTGGGCGGCAAGGAAGGCTAGCGCAGCGACCTGATGTGGCTCAAGTCCGACAACCGCGCCCAGGCCAGGACCGAGATGTACGTCGCCACTCTCGAACACGTGGCCGCCGAAGGCACGGTGGGGCTGACCTACATCGACACCACCGATGTCGACAAGCAATATGCCTCCCCCACGCAGTTGGAGCGCGACGGCATGAAGACCTATAGCGTGCGCGCCACGGGCAATGCCGGGGTGACCAACCTGTTCCTGTCCGGTGAATACGCCTGGCAGGACAAGCCTCACACCGGCAACGAAGACGCCTGGTACCTGGAAGCCGGCTGGACCTTTGCCGAGGTGGCCTGGACGCCCTATGTGAGCTACCGCTACAGCCGATTCTCGGAAGGTTTTGACCCGCTGTTCTACGGGTTCAGCCGTGGCTACGGCACCTGGTTCCAGGGCGAAGTGGCGGGCAATTACGCCGGGCCATTCAACAACAACTCACGCATTCAAAACGTCACGTTCAAGGTCTCGCCCCTGCAAAACCTCAACGTCGGCGCGGTGCTGTTCGACTTCAAGACGATCGACCGCAACCTCGGCAACAGCGACGGCCACGAACTGGACCTGTACGCCGAATGGCACGTCAACGAACACCTCACGGTGATGCCGCTGATCGGCCTGTACCAGCCAGACAAGAGCGCTGAACAAGGCGGCACACAGTTGGGCAACCACGATAAAAACCTCTACAGCCAAGTGGTGTTCGCCACTAACTTCTAACCAACGAAGCAAGTCCCCACATTTGATCCTCTAAATCTTCAGCAATGGGCGCCAGCATGTTCAATCCGGTGAAACAGGCGGTTGAAGTACACCAGGCTGTTGCCCTCCCCCCGCACCCCAACCCGTGACAACTGCACAAACATCACCGAATGCGAGCCCACTTCCTTGCACTCGGTGATCCGCCCCTCAAGTTGCACCAGCGCATCCCGCAGCACCGGCACGCCTGCCTCGCCACCGTCCCACAAATCCCAGGCAAACCGCTCGGCCATGGGCACCTGGGTCATCCCGGCAAAATGCCGCGCCAGCTCCTCCTGCTCACCGCACAGCACGTTCACGCACAGTTGCCCGTTGGTGCGGAACACATCATGAGTGGCGCTTGCGCGATTCACGCACACCAACACCGTAGGCGGCGAATCGGTGACCGAACACACCGCACTCGCCGTGATCCCGCAACGCCCGCCCGGCCCATTGGTGGTGATGATGTTCACCGCAGCCGGTAATTGCGCCATGGCGTTGCGAAAGTCGATTTGCTGCTGGCTCAAGTCGGCCATGTCAGTGCCCCTTTACGGTCCGTGGGTGATGCAACCAGATTAAGGCGCCCTGTAAGGCACGACCATTCAGACGATCCCCATGCCGACTAGGTGCTTTCTTTATCGTCAGGGCCGTTCACACTGGGTATTCTGCTTGCAAGGCTCCTTAGATGAGCCAATGTCCGCCGCTGCGTGCTCGCGTGCGAAAACAATAATTAGAAATTCTCGTGGCAGTCCCTGATGGAAATCCGCACACCGATTGTTTACATCGTTGATGACGACAAAGACCTGCGTACCTCGTTGGCGTGGCTGCTGGAGTCGGTCAGCGTGCAGGCGCAATGCTTTGCCGGGGCCGAAGAGTTCCTCGAACACTACGACCCACGCCAACCCGCGTGCCTGGTGCTGGATGTGCGCATGCCGCAAACCAGCGGCTTCCAGTTACAGGAAATCCTCAACCGGCGCGGCAGTACCCTGCCAACCATTTTCGTCTCGGCCCACGGCGACATCCCGATGTCGGTCACCGCGATGAAAAACGGCGCGCTGGATTTTGTCGAGAAACCCTATAACCCGCAGCAGATGATCGACCGCATCCAGGCCGCACTGAAGACCGCCGTACAAGCCCAGGCTGACCAGGAGCAACGCGAGCACCTGCAAGGCAAGTTGGCCCTGCTGACGAGCCGGGAACGGGAAGTGTTGATGCTGGTGGTGGACGGCAAGGCGAGCAAGGTGATTGCCCGCGAGCTGAACATCAGCGTGAAGACCGTGGACGTGCACCGCACCAAGATCAAGGAAAAGATGGGCGTGACCAGCATTGCCATGCTGGTCCGCGAGGTGTTGTATCCGTAGGGCGCGATGATTGAATGTGGGAGCTGTCGAGCTTTAGCGAGGCTGCGAAGGGATCGCGGCGGTGAGCCTGGGGCATAGAGTGGTCTGCATCGCAGGCAAGCCAGCTCCCACAGTTGACCTCATTCCAATGTGGGAGCTGTCGAGCTTTAGCGAGGCTGCGATGGGATCGCTGC